>CAJUTD010000102.1 GCA_910589635.1 uncultured Lachnospiraceae bacterium
GACTTCTACGAGTTTTTCTTTTGTATCAACACAATAGTCTCCACATGCACGCTCTGTGGAAACATGTCTACTGGCTGCACTTCCCTCAGCTCATACTCATCCCTGCACAAATACTTCAAATCCCGTGCCAACGTTGCCGGGTCACAGCTCACATATACTACACGCTCCGGCTTCATTTTCAAAATTGTCTCAAGACATTTTTCGTCACAGCCCTTCCGGGGCGGATCTACCACAATAACATTCGGGTGCTGCATTCCTTTTTCATAAAACTCCGGCAAAACTTCCTCTGCCCTTCCCACAAAAAATGTGACATTCTCAATCCCATTGCATTTTGCATTGTTTCTGGCATCCGCAATGGCATCTTCCACAACCTCCACACCATAAACATGCCTTGCTTTCTGCGCAAGAAACAGTGAAATTGTGCCGATCCCACAATAAAGATCCCAGACAATTTCTGTTCCGGTTAATCCTGCATAAACCAACGCCGTCTCATAGAGATTCTTAGTCTGGACAGGATTGACCTGATAAAATGACAGGGGAGAAATCTGATATTTTATGTTGCCAATATAATCTGTAATATACTTCTTCCCCCACAAGCAAATAATTTCATTCCCCAGGATTACATTGGTATTCTTCTCATTCACATTGAGGGTAATGCTCCTCATACCGGTTAGCGATTTCAACCGTTCCACTAATTTTTCCACATGGGGAATTTTTCTGCCATTCACAACCAGGCAGACCATAATTTCCTTCGTGGCAAAACCATACCGCACAAGCACATGGCGCACAAGCCCCTTCCCGGAAGTTTCATTGTAAGCCGAAATGTGATATTCCTCCATAAATGAAATCACCATATCCAATATTTCTTCATTGACTTCCACACCCAAATAACACTTCCGATTCGGGATAATCTGATGGCTTCTCGCAGCATAAAATCCCGTGATTATCCTGCCATCTTTATCTGTGCCAATAGGAAATTGCGCTTTATTGCGATAGAAAAAAGGCTCCTCCATACCGATAATCGGATGAAAAAGGATGCCCTGTTCATTAGATGTTATTTTGTCAGTAATCGAAAAACCGCCAATCCTTTCCAGATTGTCCCGGACCTTCTTCTCTTTAAATTCTAACTGCTGCACATAATTCATCGCCTGAATCTGGCAGCCGCCACACTGTCGGTAAAATTCACATCGCGGCTTAATGCGGCAGGGAGAGGGGTCAAGTACTTCCAATAATCTTCCGTATCCATAGCGTTTTTTCATTTTAATAATTTTGATTAAAACTCTGTCTCCAATGACAGCATCCTTCACAAACAACGCTACGCCATTCACCTTTCCAATGCCTGCTCCGTCCACCGCCATATCTTCAATCACAAGCTCAAGCTCCATATTTTTCTCAAACATTTCATTCCTCACTCGTCTTACGAATATTTGACTCAAACAACCGATTGTAACCTAACCAGCCGCTATTACCATTTCCTGCTGCTAACGCTTCTTTCATAGTCTGCATCTTGGCGTCCGTATTATCAGCAAAACTCAGGGCAACCGCCTCAGCGAGAGCCGGCTTCTTAGGAGAGCCAAATTCCAGCTCTCCGTGGTGCGCTAAAATACAGTGGCGCAGCTCATTTGCCAATTTCACCGGAAAGCCTGGAATAGTGTGAATCTTCTCCCCCACCATTTCGGCTCCAATTACAATATGCCCCAAAAGCTGTCCCTCATCTGTATAATCATTTTCCGGAAATACCGACAACTCCTTCATCTTGCCAATATCATGGAAAATTGCCGCCGTAATCAATAAATCGCGGTGAAGGATGGGATACATTTTTGTATAACAATCACAGAGCTTTGCCACAGAAAGCGTATGTTCCAGCAACCCTCCAACAAATCCATGGTGCACACTTTTCGCTGCACTGTGGAATTTAAAACGCCGCTCAAAGTCCTTGTCTTCTAAAAAGAATTTGGCGCACAACTTTTTGAGATAGGGATTCTTCATATCGCCAATAAGCTTTGTCAGTTCCAGATACATACTATCAATATCCTTCTCACTGACAGGCAGATAATCCGCCGGATCATATTCACCTTCCCGCACCTTACGGATGCGCTTAACATTAAGCTGCAAAGCTCCCTGGAAACTAGTCACATCCCCCACAACATCAATGTAATCCAAAGCGTCAAATTCGTCTATTCCCTGTGAATTGGGATCCCAAATTTTCGCATCCAGTACACCCGTCTTATCCTGCAAAATCAGAGATTCATATGGTTTCCCCGCTTTAGTGAGCGCTGCCTGTCTGCTCTTACATAAATAAATTTCCCCGACACGCTCACCTTCGCGCAAACTTTCAATATATTTCATATATTTACTCCTTCTTATTGTAAAATTCCAACTGCCACCTTACATTCCAAATCCGTATAACCCTCGCCACTCTGGCGTTTCACTGTAATTGTAATCTCATCTCCCGGTTCTCTCTCATAAACTTTTTGGTAATACTGCACCGTATTGATAATCTCTTCTCCGTTAATCGCCGTGATGACATCCGCTTCCTGTAACCCCGCTGCCATAGCCGGAGAATCCAACTCCACCGACTTGATATACACGCCCCGGGGAATCCCAAATTCTTCCGCAATTGCATTCGTCACCGTACTTATACGCAGTCCAACATAAGAAATATCCTGATTATTTAACAAATCTTCAATGACCTGTTTAAGCTCAGAAATAGACAATGCTGTAATCGTATTGCGGTTATTTGAATTACTATAATCCTGCAAAACCAGGCCTACAACTTTTCCCTCTAAATTAATCAGCACACCGCTGCCATTTTCATTTCCTATAATATCTGTTGTAAAAATTGTATAATTGGTGTCAATTGTAGAAACTGTATTCTGGGATGAGGTGATTGTCCCACACAGAATGGAATAACTAGCTCCCAGTGGACTTCCGACAGCAATCACTGACGTTCCTTGGGTAACGGCATAAGAATTGCCCAACTCTGCGACACTGATTTCACTCATGGTCTCCTCTGAAATATCGGCTAATGGCACTGCTATTACGGCAATTCCTGTATTGCCATCATATTTTTTCAGAGTAGCAGAAGCCTCCGTCTCATCAATAAACGTAATGTGAATGGCTTTGGCATCCGCAATAATCTTTTTCTCTGTCAGGATTAAAAGCTCTTCGTCTTTGTTGCCTACTATAATACCGGAAGAGCTATTCTCATTTTCATAGGGCGTGTCAAACCAATCCATGCCGCTGGTCACTCCCGTAACCGTCACCATAGATTTATTGGCCTGCTTACCAATTTCATACAGCTTATTCTGCAATGCCTGGTAGTCCTCTGGTTCTAACTCTTCTTTTACTACAACCGGTTCTTTCTCCGGCTCTTCTTTGGGCTCCTCTTCCTCTTCCTTCTTAGGCGCCGGCTGAATTTCCTGAGGCAAGACATCTTTGGGAATCTTAATCGTAGATTCCTCTTCGGGATAAAACCGCTCCTCAATATGTGGCTTCAAAAGCACAAATACAAAACAAGCCACTACACCAAACATTACTGCACACAAAAGATTAAAACCTGCTTTCAGCAACAGCCGCCGTCTATTGATGGGCTTGTCTTTTATCTTCTCCTTAATAAAAGCAAATTCCTGCTCACCCTGGTCCTGTTGTTTCATAACCGCCCTCCTGATAGATTTATCTTTAATGCGTTTATGCTCAAATGCTAAGTTACTGTTCACTTCATTCACAGTATAAAAACCATCCCTTTTACCATTATACGTTTTTCCCCCTTTTGTTGCAAGATTTTTCTTTTTGAGTTATACTTGGGCATGAGGAGGGACCCACGTAGTGGGAGGAGCCCTGATGCCTTGTTCTGGAGCCAACAAACGATATTGGCATGAGGAGGGACCATTTGACCTGAGGGGGGACCCAGCTCTGCTGGGGAGAGGCCTGAGGTCTACTACAACAGACAATATCGTTTATTGTAGTGGGAGGAGCCCTGATTCCTTGTTCTGGAGCCAACAAACGATATTGGCATTAAGGAGGAAACACAATTCCTATGAATAAAAAAACATTACACACTTTAGAATATAACAAAATTATCGACCAACTCTGCGAGCAGGCCACCTGCGCTTCCGGCAGAGAGCTATGCCGACAGCTAAAGCCGTCCACCGATTTAGTACAGATTCGTCTTGCCCAGGAGCAGACCAGCGATGCATTGACAAGAATATTTCAGAAAGGCTCACTTTCTTTTTCCGGCACCCACAATATTGGCGCCTCTTTAAAGCGTTTGGAAATTGGCGGAGTTATGAATATAGAGGAACTTCTAAAGACCGCTTCTCTGTTAGAAACTGCCAAGCGTGCCAAAACATATTCCCGCAGCGATAGGACAGACGCCCGAAAAGATTCGCTGGATGAACTGTTTGGTGGAATTGAGCCCTTAACGCCATTGCTGGATGAAATCAGACGCTGCATTCTCTCCGAAGATGAGATTGCCGATGACGCCTCTGCCAACCTGAAAAATATCCGCAGATCCATCCGCAATGTCAACGACAAAATTCGTAGTCAAATGAACACCATGCTGAATAATGCGGACACACGCAGCCACTTACAGGACACGGTCATCACCATGCGCGGAGGACGTTTCTGTCTGCCCGTCAAAGCAGAAGCAAAAGGACATGTGCCAGGTATGATCCACGACCAGTCTTCCACAGGGTCAACTTTATTTATCGAGCCGATGGCAGTCGTAAAATTGAACAATGATTTAAAAGAGCTTTATCTCAAAGAACAGGATGAAATTGAAGCTATCCTTGCCACGCTCAGTAATCAGGCCGCAGAGCATATTGAGGAGCTGCAGAATAACTATGACATACTGACGGAACTTGATTTTATTTTTGCCAAAGGTTCCTTAGCCAAACAGCATAATGGGACGGCGCCTCTTTTTAATGAGGAACACCGCATCCGAATCCGCAAAGGACGGCATCCATTGCTCGATCGTCACACCGTGGTACCCATCGACATCCACCTTGGCGACACGTTCGACCTTCTAATTGTCACCGGCCCTAATACTGGAGGCAAGACGGTCTCTCTGAAAACAGTAGGGTTGTTTACACTGATGGGGCAGGCAGGTCTGCATATACCAGCAAACGACCGTTCCGAGCTGTCCGTATTTGAGGAAGTGTTTGCAGATATCGGAGACGAACAAAGCATTGAGCAAAGCCTCAGTACGTTTTCCTCACATATGACAAATATTGTTTCTATTTTACAGAATGCAAATGAGAATTCACTTGTTCTATTTGACGAGCTTTGCGCTGGGACCGACCCTGCGGAGGGTGCAGCCCTTGCCATTTCCATATTATCAAAGCTCCACCATTGCGGCGTGCGCACAATGGCAACTACACATTACAGTGAGTTAAAAGTGTTTGCCCTCTCCACACCTGGCGTGGAAAATGCAAGCTGTGAATTCTCGGTAGAAACGTTAAGCCCAACTTACCGCCTTCTCATTGGTATTCCAGGCAAGAGCAATGCCTTTGCCATTTCCGGCAAACTCGGACTGCCTTCGGAAATCATTGATGACGCAAGAACGCGTATGTCCGAAGAAGATGAAAATTTTGAAGATTTAATCTCAGATTTAGAAGCCAGCCGCGTCACGATTGAAAAAGAACGGTTGGAAGCTGAACAATACCGCCAGGAAACAGAACGCTTAAAACAAAAACTGGAAGAGAAGCAAGAACGCTTAGAAAACCAGCGAGATAAGATTATCCGCCAGGCTAACGAGGAAGCTCACGCTATTCTCCGAGAAGCCAAAGAAACCGCTGATAAAACGATTAAAAACTTCCACAAATATGGGCAGGCTAATCCTAATATGAAAGAAATGGAACAGGAACGAAGCAAGCTCAGGGATAAAATGGGCCGCCTGGAAAAAAATATGGGCTTAAAACAAAAAGAACAGGCACAAAGCCACAAAATTCCCAAGAACTTACGAATTGGCGATTCCGTAAAAGTTCTCAGTATGAATCTCAAGGGCACGATACACACCTTGCCAAATGAAAAAGGCGACTTGTATGTTCAGATGGGTATTCTCCGCTCTCTGGTAAATATTCGTGATATAGTATTGTTAGAAGATACGCCTGCACTCGGAAATAAGAGAAAATCCACGGGAGCCGGCAAATTAAAGATGGCAAAATCTGCCTCGATTTCCGCGGAAATCAATCTTATCGGCAAGACAACAGACGAGGCTATCGCTTTGTTGGATAAATACCTGGACGATGCTTACCTTGCTCATATGCCATCCGTCCGCGTTGTCCACGGTAAAGGAACCGGAGCCTTACGCAAAGCCGTGCACAATCATCTGAAACGCTTAAAATATGTTCAATCTTTTCGCCTTGGCGAATTTGGGGAAGGTGATTCCGGCGTTACCATAGTAACTTTTTCATGACATTTGCATCCTATGAAATACATCTCAAAGGAGGAATCCTATGGCTTCAAAACAGAAAATTCTCATCGTAGATGATGATGTAAATATTGCAGAGCTGATATCTCTTTACCTGACAAAGGAGTGTTACGATACCCGCATGGTTCACGACGGCGAAGAAGCCCTCGCGGTATATGAACAGTATGAACCAAACCTAATTTTACTGGATCTCATGCTCCCCGGCATTGACGGTTACCAGGTTTGCCGGGAAATTCGAGCCAAATCCAATATTCCGATTATCATGCTTTCCGCCAAAGGAGAAATTTTTGACAAAGTATTGGGGCTTGAGCTTGGAGCAGACGACTATATCATGAAGCCTTTTGATTCCAAAGAACTTGTTGCACGCGTGAAAGCAGTTCTCCGCCGCTATCAGCCCACGAAACATGAAACACCTTCCGCTGGCATCAAATGTGTGGAATATCCTGACCTTACGATTAACCAGAGTAATTATTCTGTCATTTACCGGGGACGTGCGGTCGACATGCCGCCCAAGGAGCTGGAACTTTTATATTTCCTTGCTTCCTCCCCAAATCAGGTATTTACCAGAGAACAGCTGTTAGACCATATCTGGGGCTATGAATACATTGGGGACACGCGCACTGTCGACGTACATGTAAAACGTCTGCGTGAAAAAATCAAGGATCATGAGAAATGGAGCATTGCCACCGTCTGGGGCATTGGCTATAAATTTGAGGTGAAATCGTGAAACGTACCTTATACTTAAAACTTTTGTTGGGATATGTATTGTTAGGAATTATGGGATTTATAACCGTTTTCACCCTTACTTCAAGTCTGACTTTAAACTACATAGAAAAAAGGACCGTTACTAACCTTTACCGGGAGTCTAACCTTTTGGCGGGTAATTACGCTTCCAATTATTACCGCGGAACAATGACGCTGACAGATGTTGAATCTCATTTTGAGGCAATTGCCGCTTACCTGGACACAGATATATGGGTGATTGACCGCAATGGAAACATCTTAATTAACAGCCGCCCTGAATCAGCAGCAGACACTGTCATTCCGAATTTTGATATTGCTTCTTTCGGTACAAATTATTATCAAAAAGGAACATTTTTTGATATGTTTCCCGAAGATACACTGTCTGTATTCTCCCCCATAACTATTAACTATAAAGTGCGTGGATATGTGTTGATTCATCGCTCCATCGCCGATTTAATCACATACAAAGATGGATTTTTAAACATCGCCTACATCACCCTTGCCATTATCTTTTTCTGCGCGTTTATTGTGCTTGTGCTCTTTACTTTTACGGTATATCTGCCCATCCATAAAATGACCCGCGCAGCTAAAGATTACTCTCAAGGAAACTTTGATACCCAAATCAACATCCATACCAATGACGAGATGGGTTACCTTGCCGCCTCCATCAACTATATGGCAACAGAGCTATCCACTTTAGAAGAAGACCAACGCAAATTTATCGCCAATGTTTCCCACGATTTCCGCTCGCCTCTTACTTCTATTAAGGGTTACATTGAAGCCATCATGGACGGCACAATCCCCTACGAGATGCAGGATAAATATCTCAACATTATCCTTTTTGAGACGGAACGTTTGAACAAACTAACACAGAGTATGCTGGAACTTAACAAATTCGGCATCAAAGGCTCAATGATGGATATCACAGACTTTGATATCAACCATACCATCAAAATGGTAGTACAGTCCTTTGAAGGCATCTGTAAACAGAAAAAAATTTCCTTTGAACTAATTTTGACAGGCCAGACTTGCTTCGTGTCCGCCGATATGAGCAAAATCCAGCAAGTACTCTATAATCTGATTGACAATGCCATCAAATTCAGCCATTCCGACTCTTCTATCACAATTGAGACTACGGAAAAAAATGACAAAGTATTTATCTCTGTCAAAGATGCCGGCATCGGCATCCCCAAAGACAGTATCAAGAAAATCTGGGAGCGATTTTATAAGACAGACTTATCCCGCGGGAAGGACAAACGCGGCACCGGTCTGGGGCTTGCTATCGTTAAAGAAATAATTTCCTCCCACAATGAGAATATCAACGTCATCAGTACCGAGGGAGTAGGAACGGAATTTATTTTCACCTTACCCATGGCACAAAAGGAGAATGAATTGTAAAAGGACTGTCCCAATTAGTACTCTACACTTTGCAAAATCAGCCCTTTTGCCGGCAGCATTGCACCGGCATTCTCCCGTATTCCTTCCTCCAAAATCTGTTTAACTTCCAACGGTTGCCTCTCTCCGGCTCCGACTTCTGCTAACGTCCCAGCCACAATCCGTACCATATTATGCAAAAAGCCATTTCCACTTATGACAATATCCACTTCCTCTCCCTTACGCAATACTTCAAGATTATAAATTGTCCGTACAGTAGATTTCTTTTTGGAAGGATTCCGACAAAATGCCATGAAGTCATGGGTTCCCACCAGATAGTGGGCTGCACTTTGCATAGCTTCCACATCCAGTATCTCTTCTATCGTATGCATCCACTTCCTCTCAAACACATTGGGACTGCTGCTGTTGAAAATTCGATAACAATACGTCTTCCTTAAAGCGGATAACCTTGCATGAAACCTTTGCGGTGCTTCCTCCATCTGCATAACTCCTATATCTTCCGGTAGATACAGATTGACATAGTCTTGAATTTGCCTGACAGGCATTTCGATGGACAAGTGAACGTTCGCCACCTGCCCCATAGCGTGGACTCCCGCATCTGTACGCCCGGATCCCTGCACTACTATTTCTTCTCCCTCTAACTTTGTAAATATACTGTTCAGCTTTCCCTGAATCGTATTAACTGTACTTTTTTGATTCTGCCAGCCCTTATAGCGTGTACCATCGTATGCAATTATCATTTTATAATTCTTCTTCAATTTTCATTTCCTCTTTTCTTTCATCAAATAAGTCTCTACAATTTTAATAGAAAAACAGCGGTAAAGCTACAAATACTGATGCTTTCCGCTGTTCTATGTTCATGAGACATCGGGGATTCGAACCCCGGACAACTTGATTAAAAGTCAAGTGCTCTGCCAACT
>CAJUTD010000103.1:0-3012 GCA_910589635.1 uncultured Lachnospiraceae bacterium
GTCTATCAGTATGAGATTACGCTCGGGGAGCAGCTTTGTTATCAGTATCAGCAGCCGGAAAAGGGAAACGTAACAGTACAAAAAGGAGATAACACGGTTGATGTCACGTTAAAACCCCTTGGGCAGATGAAAGTCAGCGGTACGGTAAAAGATGCAGACGACAAAGCAGTCAGCGGCGCTAAAATCAAGATCAAGCAGGCTTTTGGGGAAGGACATGAAAAAACCTCTACGGAAACGGCGGACAAGGACGGATCGTTCGGTTTTTCCGTGCCAGACGTAGTTACGCAGCTGATTGTCTCAGCAGATGGCTATTATGACAATATTTTTCAGATAACACCGGACAAAGTCAAAGATGGGGCTGTTAAAATTGACAGTATTTTGACGCCAATCCCGGAAAACAGAATTACCATGGACATTTTCTGCCAATATGCCACCAAAGAAGGGGAGAAGGCAAAACGTTCCCGTGTCACGTCTGCCGGAGGGCTGGATTTTTCTGTATTCAATAAGACAAAGAATAAAAAGGTTTCGGAATTTACGTTGCAGTTCCCTTATTTGGTTATCAATGATGGCGCGGATGCCGGGGATAAAATGGAAATATCTGCTGTAGATACAAACGGGGCAATGACGGCGGAAGCGGCGGAGATTACCCTGGATGAATGCCGAAGCGGGCAGGTTTCTGTTACCTTTATCCAAAATGGGTATCTTGTCCTGAATGATATCAGTGGAAACGATAAAAATACCGTGATGGTATTTGATAAGAACGGCAAGTTTGTGGAGTCTGGAATTGCCGGCACAAGTTATACCAGCGCGCCATTGAAGCCTGGAAAATACCGTGTTACAGTAATGTGTAAGACGTCGCTTCTGCCAGGGATTTCACAAATAGAGAGGCTTGAGGATATTGGCCTTGCAGAAGGGACAGATTATGTCAAGTTTGAGGCCACAGTCAGCAACGGGGTGATTACGGAATTATCAGGCATTAACGTGCCCAAACTAGATGAAGGAAAATTGTATTACACTGTCCCGAATCATACATATTTTGTCTCAAGTTACAGCAAGATTACAGCGGGACAATATCTGACAATGCGTGCAGCATATAAGATAGATTCCCAATATCAGTCTTCCGGGCAGACAGTGCGTTTTGAAATTCCCTCAGGTGTGGAATTTGTGGAAAACAGCCTGACGGTAAATGGCAAACCCATTACATATTCTGTGAATGGCAACTCGCTCGAAGTAATTGTGAACGATTCTCAAGGAGTGGTAAGGTTCCATGTTCTGGCTGTTGAGAAAGGAGCACAGACTGCTTTTGCATACCTGGATTTCCAGAAAGACGGCAGTGCGGTTACACAGCCTATCGGAGCGGCGTCTTTTGAAATATGCGCTGCTGAGATCACTGTTCCCCAGAAAACGCAGAAGACGTCCGTGACAGTGACGGGGAAGGCAATTGCCGACAGTGATGTGACGGTTTATGACAACGGTGCGGAAGCCGGAAAGACCGTTTCCAAAAAGAATGGTTCCTGGAAGCTGACGTTTGAATTGGATAGGCCGGGGAATTATTCTTATCATAATATTTATGCAGTGATAGAGAATCAACGTTATACACGTAAGATAGAAACAGATGTTGCTAGGCTTGTCTATGATAAGGAATATGTAGAAGTTTCCAAGCTGACGATGATCAATACGGCGCATGATTCCGTTACCCGGGAATTTATCACAGAATTCGACTTTCAGCACCCAAGCACAGCCGTACCCTCCTATAATTATTGGCCGATTTATCCGACTTTCACTTTTAAGGTGGAATTTGTAGGTGAGCATAAAGAACAATTGCGGGACGTCTATGTCGTTACTAAGGATACGCAGGGCGAAGAGACATACGTGAAATGTGCTTATGATGAAATGACAGATACCTGGATTGGCACGCATGATTATATGGATTTCTCTGATGTGCCCGCCAGTGTGAGCGTGAATTATGAGGATGGGAGCATACCGGTTGAAGATGAGTATCTGGCCCTGCTGGAAAGTAAGATTCAAGATGAGTGCAGTGATATGTATATGCTCTGTGATGAATCAACTGATACAGTATTAAGCGGTACCGTTCACTTTAATTCGAGCAAAAAGGAAATGCCTCTCAAGATGAGTCTCGAAAATAAAAGCCTTTCGGGATATGACTTTGCCAAATTTAAAGAGATGGGTTATGAGGAAGTACTAAAAACAGAGAATGCTATTTATTTGATTAATTGGAAAGAAAATCTTGTAATCTGTCTTTTTGCCCTTAAAGATGGAGGTACGCTCAATGTTGAGGCAGGCGTTAAAGATTTTGCAGGGGATGATATTTTAGATGTGGTAGGCGGTCAGGGTTCTGGCAGCGTTGTAATTCCTGGTCAAGGAGGTTCCGGCAGCGGAGGAGGCTCAGGCAGCGGGGGTTCCGGCGGCGGGGGCGGAACTTCCGGTGGCGGCAGTGGTTCCGGCGGGGGCGGAACTTCCGGTGGCGGCAGTGGTTCCGGCGGCGATGGCGGAACTTCCGGTGGCGGCAGTGGTTCCGGCGGCGGTGGAGAAGAACCTACACCCGGCAGTGGCGGTGGAGAAGAACCAACGCCGGGTGATAAAGCAAAAGTATGTATTCGGTGTATGCCTGACTGGGATGTTATAAAATTAGCACAAATTTTTAATAAGGACCAAGAATATAATAATATATCAGAGTGTTTGAAGGATTTGAAGATTGGAGTAATAGAGAAAGGGGTGTTTCTGACAGTAAATACAGCTCCATATTACACTATGACAAAATATGGAGATTTACTTACTAATTTTTTTCAAGATAGAGTATATTCATCTTTATTGCCTAAATTTGAAGGACCGTCATTGGATGAAGGGATGAAAATGAAATTGCAAGATTTGCGTAAGCAGCTTCTAATGTACTCAAATTATTCTTCTTATTCAGTCAGAAGGAATGGGGGACAGTTATATATTTATGAATGCGAAGGCCTGGAGGGCTGCAACTGCGGCGGTTCATGGTGC
>CAJUTD010000103.1:3022-9408 GCA_910589635.1 uncultured Lachnospiraceae bacterium
AATGCGGGCAAGGCGGAGGGGGCGGCAACAACACGCCATGGAAGCCTGCGAACGGCAAAGCAGACCCATCCGGCTATGTCTACGAGGCGGTTCCCTCGAACCGATTGGAGGGCGTCAGAGCAGAAATCTACCAGTATGATTATGCCGAGGATGAGTTTGGCGTCATAAAAGACACAAAAGAGGAAATTTTCTGGAATGCTGAGGAATACGACCAGAAGAACCCGCTTTATACAGACGCTAACGGAACGTTTGCCTGGGACGTCCCCCAGGGACAATGGCTTGTGAAGTTTTCCAAGGAAGGCTACTATGATGCGGACAGCCGTAAGGATGCCGCGGCGAACGAAGAAGGTTATCTGCCGGTTCCGCCAATACAGACAGAGGTGAATACCGCTATGGTTTCTAAGGAGGCACCTGTAGTGGAGCATGTTAATGTGTATAGCGACGAGGTACAGATAACGTTCAGCCAATACATGAAGATAGACAGCGTTAATAAGGATAGTCTGAGCGTTGCCTGCAATGGAAAACGGGTGAACGGAACAATCAAACCGGTGAATGCGGAATACAATTATCAGCGGACAGCACAGTTTGCTTCCGTATTTGCATTTGTGCCGGACAAAAAGTTGTCAGATAAAGCAACTGTCAAAATCAGCAATGCGAGAAATTATCATAATATTCTTTTGGCAAAATCCTATTCCGGGACAAACCAAGTTGAGGAGAGGCCGGATAAAATAGAAGCAGTTAAGGCGATGGCAGTTCCATATCGTTCCGGCACATTGTTGGACGTACAGATTTTTCCACAAAAGGCCGGCGCAGGCAAAACGTTAATGGCTGTCTCGGATTCTCCCAGTATTGTCAGCGTGGGCAGCGCTATGGTAGAGACGGATGAAAATGGGCATGTCAGCGTGCTGTTAAAAGGCAATTTACCCGGCAAGTCCAGGATTACCTTGTCACTTGCAGGCACAGACCTTTCCACGGAAACGTCTGTTGAGGTCAATTCTGTCAGCGCAGGTTCACAGTCGTCCTCTATTGAGGCAGGAAACGTCAAAGTCTCCCTCGCACAGGATTCTTTCGTATATGATGGCACTGCCAAGGAACCTGAGGTTACCGTCACCGGCTTAGAGGAAAAGGACTATATTATCTCGTACAGTGAAAACACCAAAGCCGGAACGGCTTACGCAGAAGTAATAGGAATCGGTGATTATAAAGGCATCATAAGCAAACCATTTACCATCCACAAAGCAGCGCAAACAGTGAAAGCGCGCATTGATTGGGGCGACCTCTGTATTGGGGATAAAAAGAAAATTTCTGCCAGCGGATTCGGAACATTAGAATATAAGTCTGACAATGAAGAAGTTGCCGTCGTGGACAAAAACGGCGTAGTTTCGGGCGTTGGAGCCGGTACTGCGGAGATAACAGTCACTGCATCCGGGGACGCGAACCATAACGGGGCTTCTGCGAAAGTTACCGTAAAGGTTACAAACAAAATGAATATCACCGGCTGCACGATGGAAATAGCCGCGAAATCCTATACATATGATGGCAAAAAGAAAGAGCCTGCCGTCACAGTGAAAAACGGTAACGCCACCTTACGAAAAGGGACAGACTACACGGTTTCCTATAAAAATAACCTCAATGCAGGGACAGCGGCCGCTGTTGTTAAAGGAACCGGAAAGTATACCGGTACGCTGGAGAAAACATTTAAGATCAACAAGGCAAAGACCACCATCAAAGCCTCCAATGTGACGAAGACGGCGGCAAAGAAAGCAAAAACCTTCTCCCTCAAGGCAAAGTGCAACAGGAAGAGCACGCTGACATACAGCAGCAAAAATAAACGCATAAAGGTCGACAAGAAAGGCAAGGTCACCATTCCCAAAAACTTTGTGGGTAAGACGGAGATTACGATTAAAGCGGCAGCTTCTAAGAATTACATGGCGGCAAGCAAAAAGGTTACCGTGAAGATAAATCCGGCAAGCGTGAAGATTGTCAGTGCAAAGAGCGCGGCGTCCGGCAAGATTACCGTGAAGTGGAAGAAAAACACGAAAGTATCTGGATATGAAATCCAGTATTCCACAAGCAAAAAATTTGCCAAAGCCGGTACAAAGAGCCGCAAGGTAAAGAAAGCATCAAAGACGAGCGAGACTATTTCTAAGTTAAAGAACGGAAAGATTTACTATGTAAGAGTGCGTACCTACAAGAAAGCTGCCGGGAAAACTTATTATTCCAGCTGGAGTGGAAAGAAGAAAGTGAAGATCAAGAAATAAGTAAGATAGAAATTAGCTGTTGCGATTTGAAAAATAATCGCAGCAGCTTTTTGTATATATTATTTGACAAAAATAGTTGATGTAGGTCCACCAGCTATTTGATGATTTTTTATTTAAAATCTTTAGTTGTTAGAGCCGACATGATAAAAGACAGAGTAGCACAAATGGTTTAGAGAAACAAGGCAGAACCGTTGGTGGAACCTATATTTTTGAGTAATTCCTATGTCTATAGACTTAATAAATCAGCATGAGAAAAAAATGCAGTGACAATAAGCAAATGTTTTCAAATGAAATAAATCATAGAGTTTGATATTACGTAAGAGTGTGGGCGGCTGTTATGATGATTTTTAATGACTTATTAGCTGTTTTGTTGTATAATTATTTTGATGAAGTTTGTAAAAGAGAATTGCTTTGGATTTTATATGATGTAGGTTAGGTGTGGGCTGATGGGTAAAGAACCGCGATTTCATGGTGAGGTTTCGGAAAAAAGCCATATAATTATGAGCCATATACGTGATAAAGATACGAGTATAGAGAAAATATTGAGAAAGGCACTTTGGAGTAACGGGTATAGATATAGGAAAAACTATGCCAATCTGCCGGGTAAGCCAGACATAGCATTGACAAAATATAAGATTGCAATATTCTGTGACAGTGAGTTTTTTCATGGAAAAGATTGGGAAGTTATGAAACCACGGTTACAGAAAGGGAAAAATCCTGATTATTGGATTCCAAAGATTGAAAGGAACATGGAGAGGGATTTGCAAAAGGATAAAGAATTACTATTTCTTGGATGGACGGTAATCCATTTTTGGGGCAAAGATATAACAAAAAAGACAGATGAATGCATAAAGGTCATCGAAGAAACTATATTTGATTTACAGATGGAGAATACAGATAATGGATTATTTGACTGAATATGATAAGAGCAATCCGAATTCAATAGAGACATATGCCCAGAGATTAATCGGTAAAACTTTTCGTGATGTTATTAAAGAAGATACTCAACGAATTATGATGGTTAGGGAGGAGGCTGCGGTGTATGGAAGTTATGCCGTAAGTGATACTAAGCGAAACAAGGGAAATCTAGGACAAATAATTGAAGAGAAATTCTTTCATTATTCATGCAATAATGATTCAAGACCTGATTTTCCAGAAGCTGGTGTAGAATTGAAGGTTACGCCATATAGGGAGAAAGTACATGGCGGGCTTGCCGCAAAAGAAAGGCTTATACTTACGATGATCGACTATTTTCAAGTGGTTGGAGAAGAGTTTGAAACTAGTCATTTTTGGAATAAATCCCGTTTGATACTCTTGATATATTATCTATATAACAAGGATTTGAAATATAACCTTGATTATAAAATTGGTTATGCGAAGTTGTTTTCACCACCAACAAAGGATGTCATGATTATTCGGCATGACTATGATATTATTGTTGGAAAAATCAGATGTGGAAAAGCGCATGAACTGTCGGAAGGAGATACTCTCTATCTTGGAGCTGCACCCAAAGGGGCAACTTCAAGAGACAGAAGAAGACAGCCATTCAGTGATGAACTTGCAAAACCAAGAGCTTTTGCATTTAAAACTTCTTACATGACATATGTTTTAAACACATATATAGTGCCGGGAAAAGTAACATATGAGCCAATCATAACAGAAGAGGTGCCGTTTTCCTTTGAAGACTATATAATGGATAAAATAAATGCCTATTGCGGTTATTCAGTTGAAGACTTATGTGTAAAATTTGAACTAGAATATCATAGGAAACCGAAAAATCTTGAAGCAATGTTAGCATACCGAATTTTAGGAATCAAGGGGAATCATGCAGAAGAATTTGAAAAAGCAAATGTCAAAGTTAAGACTATAAGGATTGGGAAAAACAACAAGATAAAGGAATGTATGTCGTTTCCGACATTTAAATTTAAAGAGTTAGTAAAAGAAGACTGGGAAGATTCTGCATTTGGGAATTATTTGCGTCAGACAAGGTTTTTGTTTGTAGTGTATAAATTTGATGCTGATAATGTGCTGCGGCTGAGAGGCTGTCAATTTTGGAATATTCCATATGAAGATTTAGAAGTCCAAGTCCGCTCTGTTTGGGAAAAGACGAAACAAGTACTGATAGATGGATTGCAGATAACAATCCAAAATGGAGTAAGAAAAAATAATTTTCCTAAAGCATCAGAAAACAGGGTAAGCCATGTCAGGCCGCACGCTTTGAATGCTAGGGATACTTATGAATTACCGGATGGTCGATGGTATCCAAAGCAATGTTTTTGGCTTAACAATTCATACATATATGAACAGCTAGACGAAAAAATAAAGGTTGATCAATAGGAACATTTGTGCTATTCTTATGATATAGCATAGGAAAGAGGATATATTCATGGAGAAAACAGTTTGCGAATTATTTGCCGGCGTAGGCGGCTTTCGCTGTGGCTTAAATTCCATTCGGTCAGTGGAAGATGCAAAAGCACCGGAGAAGTGGAATACTGTGTGGTTTAGTCAGTGGGAACCATTAGACAAAACAACACAGTGGGCCTGGAGCTGCTATACAAATAGATTTGGCACTCGTTTGGATAGTAAGGGCGAAGATAAGACAAATATGGATATTGCAGAAGTACCTAAAAATGATCTTCCAGATTTTAATCTGCTTGTAGGGGGCTTCCCATGTCAGGATTACTCTGTTGCAAATAGCCTTGCTACATCCAAGGGGATTGAGGGAAAGAAAGGCGTCTTATTTTGGTCTATATTAGAGACGATACAAGTAAAAAAACCTGCATTTGTGTTGCTAGAGAATGTGGACAGACTGATAAAATCTCCTGCGAAACAGAGAGGTAGGGATTTTGGGATTATTCTAGCGTGTCTTCGTGATGAAGGGTACAGTGTGGAATGGCGTGTTATAAATGCTGCGGATTATGGTTACCAACAACGTCGCAGGAGGATTTTTATATTTGCATATCGGAATGATACCAGCTATGAACAAAGAATGACAGAACAAAGCAGATATTCTATTGAAGCAGATATTTTAGCAAATAAGGATAGTATGAAGACTATTTTGGAAACAACAGGTTTTTTTGCAAAAAGCTTTCCAGTGCATGAAGTGGAAAGTAAAAAGATTAAAACAGAGACTTTGCCAAAGGAATTGGTGGAATTATCGGATAACTTTGTGTTTGCTTTTGAAAATACTGGAATTATGAAGGACGGTGTGGTATATACGGCAAAGACAATGCCAAAATATGATGGAAATGTCATCACTTTAGGTCAGATAATGGTGGATGGAAATGTCCCAGAATCATTCTTCATTCCTCAAGAGAGACTTTATTATACTTATCCGGATGTCACTCATAGTGATGAAAGTTCTGAGGGCAGACTATCTGATGAGGCTCATAAAACATGGCAATATATAAAAGGGGCAAAAAAACTTCTGAGAAAAGCCGCTAATGGACATGAGTATATCTATTCCGAAGGACCTATTCCGATGGTGGACGCATACGATAAACCAGCTCGGACGATGCTCACTAGCGAAGGCTCGTTCAGTAGGACAACACATATTGTTCAAGATAAGAAAACGGGTAAGATAAGGTTCTTAACACCGGTCGAAATGGAGCATATACAGGGATTTCCCTCTGACTGGACAAAAGAGTGTCTTGTTGATGGAAATATTGTAGAAGTACCCTTGACAAAGCGAAGGTTCATGATGGGAAATGCATTAGTTGTAAATCTTATAAGGAAAATGGAGGAACAGTTATCGGAAATATTTGAAATGGAGTAATACAAATAGTTGGCATTGAGAGAATTTTATTATACAATTTAAAAAATTGTTAGTGTAGTAATACAAAGAATAACAAGAAATGTCTTGAAGATAGTTAAGCATGAAACCAGATTAGGATAAAATGCTAAAAAACATTTTCGGGGAAGGTAAAGACAGAAATTGGAAATAGTAACTACATGAAGAAATTGCCTTACGCCAGTTATAATCTACAGTAGTAGCGAGCATCGGATTATGGTAACCACAATCCTAAAAACAAATATCCCCAAACTGTGCTGGAACACGGTTTGGGGATTTCATTGGTAGTGTAAATAAGTTTGTGTTTTTTGGAAATAAATGGCTCCTTTTTGGTA
>CAJUTD010000104.1:0-5157 GCA_910589635.1 uncultured Lachnospiraceae bacterium
ATAGAGAGTGAGGGTATCGCTCAATCATCTAATTTGATGATTTTGCGACACCCTCGTTGTATTTCCAAAGGAGGTACGGCAAGCCTAAACTCCTCAATCATAGGTTTCCTTATTGATTTTACAGTTGCACTTACGGCTTTCCGCATAATGAAACTCTTAAAAAATGCACGAAAATAATGAAACGCAAACTTCACATCAACCGAATTATCTATAAAATGTATACGATAAACCCTTTGATGAAGGGCATATTTCCCGTTTATATAATGAAAAATTTCACCAATTCCTCCTTCACCCGGTATAATGATTGCCTCCTCGTTATATTCCCAATCATCCTTTTGCTTTACTATCTGTGAGCGTATAAAAAATGGATACTTACCATTTTCTTGTGCTTCATTGCCATTACTATTACCAGTTCCGACTTCAGCCAATTCTTTTATTGCTTTATACACAACACCATCAGGACAATATTTTTGTATTAAAGTATCCAGCCTATTCATTTTTTTGTCCTCCATTTAATTTCTGATATTGCTTTTTCCACGCTCGCGACGGTTTTTTACAAATTCCATCCTCTGAAGCAAACGCACATATATTTGCAATAGAATTATTTGCACATATATCTGGATTATTAGCTCTACATCCATAAGTCTGTGTTTCAGTATCCAAGCTATGTAAAGGTGCATTAAAAGGAATTTTAAATTCTTTTGTACTCATTCTTCTACCTCCCAGAATAATTCCCAAAAGGCTTCTGACAATTTTTCCTTCAAGTCATTTTCATTATCATAAAGGAGAATGTTATCTCCGCTTACATCAAAATGCACTTTTTCAGTTTGAAAAAACTCTCTATTACACGTAAGAATCAGCTTGATAGGATGGTTACACAATTGCAGTCCCCTGGCAATACCAGCCTCGTAGTATACTCCACCCCGATTTCCCGTCAAGTCTGCAATCAAAGCAACTGAATCCGATATTTCATCGGTAATTTCATTGATAATAGAACCTGTAAAAGTTTTCTTATCTATACGCATAGCCGAAAAATTATGTTCCTGTATTGCCGGCTTATACGCAACTTCATATATGTAATCAATCTCATCGGAAAACATCATCGCAACAAAAATCTGGTTTCGTTTTTTTATAGGTGGAATCAAAATCTTATCATACCTTTTCTTATATATTTGACGCAGTAATGCAACCAAATTCTCACACCTGTGGAAAGCATCCCCTTGTTTTTTGATTCCGTCAATGAGTTCCCATGCCTCCTCATTGTTCTCATCTATCTCCTCCAAAAATGCTTCCACTTCGTATACCCATTCACTAATATTGGGTTTCTTTGGATTATCAATCAAACTTTTTAATCTCTCTTTTTCATTCATTGCAATACCTCCGCTCTCCTTTAGTCTCTTCAATCTAATTTTGCATTTCCATCCTGTAGTTCCTCTTCCTCCACATACTGCAATTCAAAAAAGTGTTTTTGCGTTTCTATTTCCCGTCGCAATTCCTCCTCTGACGGCATATATAGTTTATATTTTGACGCAAATAGCTGTTCATTTCCGTTTAATATGGAATATTTTGCTATGTCCTCATCTGTTTCTGCACATAATACAATCCCCAAAGTCGGGTTATCCCCTTCTACCCTTTTCAATTCATCATACATGCGGACATACATATCCATCTGCCCAACATCCTGATGCGTAATTTTCTTTGTTTTAAGGTCTATTAAGACAAAACATTTCAGATAATAATTATAAAACACAAGGTCTATATAATAATCTTCCTGTTCTGTCCTGATATGCTGCTGCCTGGCAACAAATGCATAACCTTTTCCAAGCTCCATAAGGAACTTTTGCAGATTGTTTAATATTGCTGTTTCTAGCTTCTGTTCATTCACATCCGTTATCGTTTCCAACTCCAAAAATTCAGCAATAATCGGATTTTTAATATATTCCGTTTTCTCCACTGCCCACTCTTTCGTTATCTCCGTTGCTTCTTTTGAGACAATTTCACCATACTGTGTTTTCACAATACGCTGATAATATTGTGAATGAACATTCCTCTGCAGCTCCCGCACACTCCACATCTGCTCATACGCTTCCTTTGCATACCACGCTCTTGCCTCATCATCATGAACCCTTATCAGCACCCGGTAATGTGTCCAAGAAAGCAGTCCTACAGATTGTGGACTCACTGAGTCCACAATCTGCGGAAAGTATTTATAAAATCGCAAATACATATACAGGCTGCTCCTGTCAAAACCCTTTTCTCCATGCTTTGACAGCTCATCCGCCAACATCTGTATCACTTTTTTGCCATAATCGGCACGCTCTTCGCCCTTCAATTCCTCTTGTGCAATCCTATATCCAATAATCCAATTACGCTGAACAAGAATGTTGTCAACGCTGCGGTACGCCTGCTGCTGGGCGGTATTGATAATCGCTCTGACATCATTCGTAATATTATCCGTTTTCTTATAATTTTCCATAAGAATATTATTGGACACGATTTCCAAATTATTCATCACTCTCCCACCTCAATCTCTGCAATAATCTTATCTATTTCATCACGCAGCACCTGTTCACGGGCAACAATTTCCTTAATCTCCGCATTCAGTTTCACAATATCAATCTTTTCCCTTGTAACTTCCTGCTCAACATAAGTGCTTACAGACAAATTGTAATTCTGTTCTGCCACTTCACTATTTGGCACCAGCCGGGAAAAATACTGCTTATCTTCACGAGAAACAAAAACATCTACGATTTTGTTAATATTTTCTTCCGCCAGCTTATTGTTGTTCGTAATTTTAACAAATTCTTTTGATGCATCTATAAAAAGGGTACTGTTTTCGCTCTTGCTCTTCTTTAGTACCATAATACAGGTTGCTATACTCGTACCGAAGAAAAGGTTGTCTGGTAGTTGAATGACACAATCCACAAAGTTATTGTCAATCAGATATTGACGGATTTTCTTTTCTGCTCCGCCACGATACATAATCCCCGGAAAGCATACAATGGCAGCCGTTCCATTCGTAGCAAGCCATGACAGGGAATGCATAATAAAAGCAAGGTCTGCCTTTGACTTTGGTGCAAGCACGCCAGCTGGTGAAAACCGTGGGTCATTAATTAATACAGGATTGTTATCTCCCTCCCATTTAATCGAATATGGGGGATTTGACACAATTACTTCAAACGGCTCATCATCCCAATGTTTTGGGGAAATCAATGTATCCTCATGGGCAATGTCAAACTTATCATAATCAATGTCATGCAGGAACATATTAATGCGGCACAAATTATAAGTCGTTATATTTATTTCCTGTCCGTAAAATCCCTGCCGCACATTATCTTTCCCTAATATTTTTGCAGCTTTTAACAGCAAAGAACCGGAACCACATGCCGGGTCATATACTTTATTAACCTCTGTTTTGCCCACAACAGCAATTCTTGTAAGAAGTTCAGACACCTCTTGCGGTGTAAAAAATTCCCCACCGCTTTTTCCTGCATTGGATGCATACATACTCATCAAAAATTCATAAGCATCGCCAAACGCATCTATCGTATTGTCTTTATAATCTCCCAGATTCATTTCCCCAATGCCGTCTAAGAGCTTTACCAATTTGGCATTCCGCTTTGCTACCGTACCACCCAGCTTATTGCTGTTCACATCAATATCGTCAAACAACCCGGCAAAGTCATCCTCGCTGCCACTGCCTTTTGCAAAATCCTCAATATGCCTGAAAACTGATTCCAAAGTCATATTGAGGTTTTCATCGTCTTTCGCTCTCTTCCGTACATTTTGAAACAATTCAGAGGGAAGAATAAAAAATCCCTTTGTATTTACCATATCTTCACGAGCCTGTTCTGCATCTTCGTCTGACAACTGCGTGTAATCAAAATCTGCATTTCCGGCTTCAATCTCATCTTCGTTTATTTTATTTGTCAGGTTCTCCGATATGTAACGGTAAAACATAATGCCCAAAACATAAGATTTAAAATCCCAGCCGTCCACACTTCCCCTCAAATCGTCTGCAATTGACCATATTGCCCTATGAAGCTCTTCCCGCTCCTGTTCTTTTTTGTTGTCAACCATTATATACCTCCTGCCTTCTCCAGCATTTATTTACTGTTTATGATAAAACATCCTATTTCCTCATATGTGCATCAGTTGTAACAGTATTAAGCAAACTGAAATTCCCATCAAAAATATTGATGTCTTCAGATTCCCATGAAAATCCTACAATTATCGACAATGAATCTTTTTCAAATTATACACTACAATACTTTTGATAACAACCAATAATCTGATTTCCATATGCAACATTATCTATTACTTATTACATATATACTGTGCAGTTATCTTTTCCCTTCATTTCCTATATGGAGTAATTTCTTTATAAATATCACTTACAATATACACCACATATGGCTGATGAAGATTATTTTTTGCCATCTACTGAAATCTCATCTGTATGGGTAGAAAGCGAAATTAATTTCACAAATACGGTTATCTAAACCGTGTTTGCAACATTTTAGACTGCCGGATTAAGGACGTCATGGAATTAATTACGGATGACAAAAAATAAAAGGCACCTGGAGAGTTCCAAAAAGAACCCATCGGATACCTCATCATCTTATCTTTTACCTGCCCATTAGCGGAACGGTGTTTCCTGCACCCTTTCCTCCCTTACCGGCACTGCCTGCGACCGTCCCCTAGCTTCTTCCTGCTACTATACAAGCGCCTCGTGGTAAGCACCCACTAAAGCCTCATTCAGTTATTTCTTAAAGTCTGCCGTTACCGGATAGCATACATCTTTGTATCTTCCCTTTCCATTTGCTAAAATCCCGATTCTGGCAGAGGGCATGGTGGCAAAAAGCCCTTTTTTCCCGTCCAGTATGCTTACATTCTGAATGACAAAACATTCATCCAGATTCCCTGTCAGTTCCTTATAAAACTCCTTTGCAATCGGGTTGCAATAGCCCTTATAGACTGGTTCGTTCTGCTCCGTGCGCTCGTTACTCCTACAGCTTGGCATGGAGACAAACAGCCTGCCCTCCCAGTTCTCTACCAGTGCCACATCTGTAATCTTAAAACTGTTCTCAAAGGTAACTGCAGTTTCCTTTTTGACTTCATAATAATGTAGGTTTTTGATTTTGTTCGGTGCCGACC
>CAJUTD010000104.1:5186-9281 GCA_910589635.1 uncultured Lachnospiraceae bacterium
AAAAAGATAGGACTAAATCAATGCAAACCCTTTATTCTTAGGGGCTTCCCTTAATTTAGTCCTATTATAACACCACCATAACGAAACCAGGAAGCGTCAGCCCGCCAGTTCATCTAGGGATTTGAATGTGTAACCCATCTCCTCCCACTTTGTCAGAAGTTCATCCATAATCTCACCGTTCGTCTTAGAGGTGTTATGTAAGAGGACAACCGCACCCGGATGCACCCGGCCAAGCAATTTGTCAAAAGCTTCCTCGTGCGTGGGCTGGCTGTCCTGGTTCCAGTCCACATAGGCAAGGCTCCAGAAGAAAGTTTTATAGCCCAAATCTTTGGCGATTTGCAGGCTGTTTTCACTGTACTTACCCTGGGGCGGACGGTAATATTTCGTCATCGGCGTGCCAATCGTCTGCTCATACAAAGTCTCCAATTCCCCGAGCTCCGCAGAAAAATCCTCCTTGCCCATCGAAGTCATATCCGGGTGGTGGTAACTGTGGTTGCCCACGATGTGCCCTTCCTCCACCATGCGCTTTACCAGGTCTGGGCTTGTAGTAAGATAATTCCCCACGATAAAAAAGGTTCCCTTGGCATTATGCTTTTTCAGCGCGTCTAAAATTGCCGGCGTGTTGCCATTCTCAAAACCACAGTCAAATGTCAGATACAACACTTTATCTGATGTGTCCTCGGCATAAAAGGCATCATATTTCGCAAGCTCCTCGAAGGTGGCGTTGCCAACCGGCGGTTTGCCCTCTTCCTGAAAGCTCAGTCCCCAGTTGCCGTCTGCCCCCGGCTGGATTGCCGTAGCCGCAGCCGGCACAATCTGGGCTGCCAGACGCCCCAGAAAAAAAGCCCCCACAAATATACCCAGTACCAAAATGAAAGATGTTGCTTTTATTTTTTTCAGCATTATCATCACTCCTGCCCTCTCATTAGGGCATTTCTCTTTTGTACCATATATATTTGTAAAAGGGGCTTTTCATTACACAAAATTACTGACGGTAAATGATTTTCTCTGCCAACTCCTGCGCTTTGTCTTCACCCGCCAGATAAGCCGTAATGCGCAACGCAAAAGCGATGGCCGTTCCCATTCCCCGGCTGGTAATAATGTTACCGGCTTGTGCAACCTCATCATAGATCACTTCCGCTCCGGTAAGCTTATCCTCAAATCCCGGATAACAAGCCGCTTTCTTGCCTTGCAAAAGCCCTGCATGCCCCAGCACGCTCGGCGCAGCGCAGACAGCAGCCACCAGCTTACCTTCCGCTGCAAACGATTTGATCGTCTCATTCACGCCTACATGCGCACCAAGGTTCAGCGTCCCCGGCATACCGCCAGGCAGCACAACGCCGTCCAGTTCTGTAAAATCCACGTCTTCATAAATTGCATCTGCCTGCACACAAATCTTGTGGGAACCGCAGATTTCTTTTCTTCCCATAATGGAAATCATCATAGCTTCCATCCCAGCACGACGCAGAATATCCACGACCGTCAACCCTTCAATCTCCTCAAATCCATCTGCTAGAAAAATGCCAATTTTCTTCATTTTCAATTGCCTCCATTTCTTTTATCCATTTGAATTTCTATTGTTTGCAAATATCTTTCTTTATTTTTATTGTGAATCTCTTATTATTTAACTTCAAGTTTTGCGTTTCCCTTTTCTATATGCCCTGATTTCATCCGTGATTTGCGTATAATCCCGCTCAAACAGCTCCTGGCTAATTTGCCCATACAGCTTGTCCTTGGGAACTTTGAGGAGAATTTTTTCAATTACAAACTGCTTGCTCTTTTCTTTGTAGCGGGGCATTTTGTTTAATTCCTGGATACGCACAAGCTCCGGTCTCCACAGAAGGCTCATCTTCTTCTGCCAATCAACTTTGGGATTAACCTGTGGTTTGCGCAAAACATAAAAATCCGGCCTGCCTTCCTCCAGCTCTACCGTGATGATTCCCCACCACTTTGGCACATGCTCCGCTACATGGTGCGCATGGCGCGTGCCGGCAACAATAAAATTGCAGTCGCAATACTGATCATAATCTCGCACCTGACGGCTTAACCTGGCATATGTATCAGCATCGCTCTTAATCTCTATGCCGCAGACAGCATCCGGCAAAACCATCACCACATCCGCCCTTGACCTGCCTATTCTTTTCTCTTCTATAATGCGTATTTTTCCATAATACTCTTCCAGGAATTCAAACAATGGTTCCCGGATATCTCTGTCATACATCATCTTCTGTAATCCTATTAACTATTTTATGTCTATGTCGAAAAAATCAAATCAATGTATCACACCCCTTTTTCATATTATATACGATAATACTACATATAGCAAGAAGTGGAACTGTCGCACCACGGAAATCAATTTTGTAGAATCAAATGACAAAAGGACCTGCTGCTGTTGCACGAAGACATTATTCGCAAGGGCGTATACGACACTTTTGCGCTATTTTTTTGTTGGCTGAACCATAAATTTCCATTCATATTATTTTTTACTTGACAAATAATAACACCATGATAAGCGACAGAGTTTCGAGACGGACATCATTCCAGGGAATGAAGCCTTTCGGAATGATGTTCTTATCAGAAGAACAACAAAAAAGAAAAACATTTGGAGGTGAATCAAATGACAAGCAATTCTGGTTCTAACACAAGTAAGATGGCAGTACCTCAGGCAAAAGAGGCTATGAACCGTTTTAAACAGGAAGTTGCATCTGAAATCGGAGTACCTTTAAAGGAAGGTTACAACGGTGACTTAACTTCTGCTCAGGCTGGTTCTATCGGCGGCGAGATGGTTAAGAAGATGATTATGAAACAGGAACAGCAGATGTCTGGCGGACAGCAGTAATTTGCAGCCCGCAAGAATCAATCATCAAGAATATTGAAACTTGTAATATAAAAATCCCTCTGCTTGGGCAATGTGCCGGGCGGGGGGATTTGTTTTTCCACATTTTTACCACCTGTATTTCTAAAAGAACCATCAGTCGTAAATCTATTGAAAGCAACATTCTTTTTCCCTATAATGAGGTCACACAAGGAGGTGAACCCATGCAGGTAGAAATAAAAATCGACAGTTCCTGCACCGAGCCTAAAGTCATTATCATGACTTCCGCGGTAACAGAAGAAGTCAATAACGTCCTAAAAAAATTATCAGAGGATATGTCGCAGGTTATTTCCGGCAGTAAGAACGGAAAAATTAAAGTACTGGAACAGGCCGATTTGATTCGGATTTACGCGAACGACAAAAAGGTCTATGCTGTGACCGGGGAGGGGGAATATATCCTACGTCAACGGCTGTATGAACTGGAAGAACGTTTAGACGCGCGCTGGTTTGTGCGTATTTCTAATTCAGAGATCATCAATCTGAAACAAGTCGGGCACTTTGATTTAAGCTTTACCGGCACAATCTGCGTCAAGCTATCAGACGGTACAACAACTTATGTCTCCCGGCGTTACGTCTCTAAAATCAAAAAAATATTAGGAATATGAGGTGATTACTATGAAGAAGAAAATTATATTACGCCTGGCCCTTGGTTTCCCCATCGGTGTCACCATCGGACAGATCATTTCCATCGTTATCTCCCTGATTTGGGCAAAAGGAAATTACGCGCCATGCGTACCCGAACTTGCCGTTGCCATGGGCAATGAAATTAATGCTATTATTCTACAGACAATCCTCTGTGGGCTGCTGGGCATGGGGTTTGCTGCCAGCAGCGTCATCTGGGAAGTCGAGCATTGGGGCATCACTAAGCAGACCGGAATCTATTTCCTTATCGTATCTATTATTATGATGCCAATTGCATATTTTACCTATTGGATGAAACACAGCATTGCCGGATTTTTAAGTTATTTCGGAATCTTTACACTCATTTTTGTGATTGTATGGATCATACAATTTACAATCGGCAGACATAATGTGCGGAAAATAAATGAAAATTTACAGACGTACAGAAAGCATTAGAAAATGCAGCAACGCCTTTACAAGCAGACCCATCCTGCCTTATAATAGAATTACTAATTTATCCAGAATTCGGGTGTCAAAAGGGGGGTGTCGCACGAAGACATTATTTCGTTCAAAAGGTCTTGCCGCTTATGCGGCAAAGA
>CAJUTD010000105.1 GCA_910589635.1 uncultured Lachnospiraceae bacterium
GAGTTTATTTTGTCGTACTCTTGTCGTACCATACTGTTTCAAAGTCCGCAAACCCTTGATTTTACTGGTTTTCTTTGCCAAGCGTTTTCATTGTCGGGAAGAGCAAAACATCGCGAATTGCGGGTGAATTTGTCATCATCATCACCATACGGTCTATGCCATACCCGATTCCGCCCGTCGGCGGCATACCGATACTGAGGGCATTTAAGAAATCTTCATCCGTATGGTTCGCTTCATCATCCCCAGCAGCAAGCAAAGCCTCCTGCGCTTTGAAACGCTCACGCTGGTCGATAGGGTCGTTCAGCTCGGAATAAGCGTTCGCCATCTCCCATCCATTCATGAAAAACTCAAAACGCTCCACATATTCGGGGTTCTCCGGCTTCTTCTTCGTCAACGGAGAAATCTCAATCGGATGATCCATAACAAATGTCGGCTGGATTAAATGATCCTCTACAAACTCCTCAAAGAACAAGTTAAGGATATCGCCCTTCTGATGCCTGTCCTCATATTCTATATGATGCTCGTCGGCCAGTTTCTTGGCTTCTTCTGTGCTCTTAATCTCGTTAAAGTCCACATTGGCATATTTCTTCACGGCATCCACCATCGTAATGCGCTCAAAAGGCTTGGACAAATCCATCTCATGCTCGCCATACGTGATAATCTCGGAACCCGTCACCTCTTTTGCCACATAGCGGTACAAATTCTCCGTCAAATCCATCATGCCATGATAATCTGTGTATGCCTGATATAATTCCATCAAGGTAAATTCCGGGTTATGCCGGGTATCAAGACCCTCGTTGCGGAACACGCGACCAATCTCATAGACACGTTCCAAACCTCCCACAATCAACCTCTTTAAGTAAAGTTCCAGAGAAATACGCAGCTTCAAATCCTCGTTCAAGGCATTGAAATGCGTCTCAAACGGCCGTGCCGCCGCGCCGCCTGCATTGCCCACAAGCATCGGCGTCTCCACCTCCATAAATCCCTGTCCATCCAGGAAACGGCGAATACTGCTTAACACCTTGGAACGCTTGATAAAGGTGTCCTTTACCTCCGCGTTCATAATCAAATCCACATACCTCTGGCGGTATCTGGCGTCCGTATCGGTAAGCCCATGATATTTCTCCGGTAAAATCTGCAAGCTCTTAGACAACAGCGTCACTTCCTGGGCATGGACGGAAATTTCCCCTGTTTTAGTGGTAAACACTTCTCCCTTGATTCCCAAGATATCGCCCACATCATATTTCTTGAAATCCTTGTAGCTGTCCTCACCGACGCTGTCTCTTGCCACATACACCTGAATATCTCCCTGCAAATCCTGAATATTACAGAAGGAAGCTTTTCCCATTACACGTTTGAACATCATTCTGCCGGCAACGCTGACCGTCTGGCCCTCCAACTCGCCATAATGATCCTTAATCTCCTGGCTGTGTTTTGTTACCTCATATTTCGTAATCTGAAACGGATCTTTGCCGTTACTCTGCAAATCCGCCAATTTGTCATGACGGATTTTCAACAATTGGTTCAGGTCTTGTCCCGGTGACTGACTGTTCTGTGCCATCTTCTCTTCCTCCTTAAGCTGTAACGCCCCCTCACTTCCGTTCGGCGGCAATTCGTCGGAAGGCATCTTAAAAATGCTTCGCATTTGCCTTCACTACTCCTAATTGGAACGCTGGATTCCCAATACCTTGTATTCCATAACGCCTGCCTGTGTCTCTATAGTTACTGTATCTCCGACTTTCGCTCCAATCAGGGCTTTTCCAACCGGAGACTCATTTGAAATCTTCCCCTGGAGGCTGCTTGCCTCGGTGGAGCCGACAATCTTATATTCTAATTCCTCATCAAATTCGCAGTCCAAGATTTTGACCTTGCATCCCACATTAATTTTATCAAGGTCTACTTCATCTTCCACTACCACCTCTGCATTTTTGAGGATTTTCTCAATCTCTTCAATTCTTGCTTCTATATCGCGCTGCTCGTCCTTCGCGGCATCATACTCTGCATTTTCGGAAAGATCCCCCTGCTCCCTGGCTTCCTTGATTTTCTGCGAAACCTCTTTCCTCTTTACCACTTTAAGATCGTGCAATTCTGTCTCTAATTTCTGCAAACCTTCATAAGTCAATAAATTTTTCTTTTCCATTATACTACACCTTCCTAAACTACATTGTCAGTACTATTATAAAAAGTTTATAATACTCCTTTAACAATCACAGTATTATAACCGATAGGCACGGAAATGTCAAGATTCCCCATATTTTCAACGGCAGTCCAGACGCGCTTATACACGGGAATGTAAAGCATATCTTCCCTGGCGCATTTTAAGGGACAGTCCCCTTTGTACTCCATATCTAATATTACATTAAAATCTGCCGGCAATTCATCCTCCTTGGAACAAATCTGCACAACCAAACCGCTATCCTCATACATTCTTTGAATATAATCGGTAAAATATGCAGGGCGGTCCGTGACAATTCTTAAAAAATTTAAGTCCTCTGAAATCTGCTCGAGCATCACCTCCACCTGGTCTTCATCCAACAGAGATTCCGGCGGCATGTCCGTATCAACGAGTAATGGCCTAAATTCCCGATAAGGCATATGATAACGCTCCAGAATCTGCTGTAAAATAATAGAAAATTTATGGAGATAAGGGTTTTCCCTGGAAAATTCTTCTTCCTCATCCTGCAAAGGATTGTCCGCCTGTGAGCATGACTTTCTGCCAAAAATCACCGCCAAAAGCCGCCGCCAAAATTGCCGGAAACGACTTTGGCTATCTTCATGCCTACTCTCTTGCAACCTCCTCATAATCCCCCCGGCAAATACTGTTTTTTCAATATATGAAGGCGCAAAACAGGTTATTCCGTTTACAATCACGTTTGCCTGAAACTATTCTAACTCCCCACTTACAATCACGTTTCCCTGCAGCTATTCCAACTCCCTGCTGCCGTGAATCGTTCGCTCAAATAATTCTTCCAGCTGCGCATAAGTCTCCACTTCATTGATTTTGCCCCGCAGTTTCGCCGAATTCTTATAACCGCTGGTATACCAGGCCGCATGTTTACGCATTTCCCGGATTCCCATGATTTCACCTTTATAAGCGATTTGAGCTCTCGCATGGCGTAAAATCATCGCTGCAACTTCCTGTATATCCGGCTTAGGCAATTGCTCTCCCGTATTCAGGCAGTGTAGAATCTGGGCAAAAATCCAGGGGTTGCCCTGCGCCCCCCTGCCAATCATGAAACCGTCGCATCCTGTCTGCTGTTTCATGTTCTGTACATCATTTGCCGTTAAAATGTCTCCGTTGCCAATTACCGGAATAGACACTGCTTCCTTAACCTGGCGAATTATGTCCCAATCTGCTTTGCCAGAATAATATTGTTCGCGGGTCCGCCCATGAACCGCCACGGCAGCCGCGCCTGCCTCCTCTACAATCTTGGCAATCTCCACAGCATTAACATGACCATCGTCAAAACCTTTGCGTATTTTCACAGTCACTGGTTTCTTTACGGCTTTGACGATTTGAGAGACAATCTCATACACCAATCTCGGCTGTTTCATCAGTGCCGATCCCTCTCCATTATTTACGACTTTGGGCACCGGACAACCCATATTGATGTCCAAAATATCAAAGGGGCACTCCTCTATGCGCTTTGCCATCTCGCTCATAATATGCGCATCCGCCCCGAATAACTGCAAGGAAACTGGGCGTTCCTCCGGTTGCGTCGTCAGTAAAATCTCCGTATTTTTATTATTGTAATAAATGCCCTTGGCGCTCACCATCTCCATACAGAGAAGCCCTGCTCCCTGTTCTTTACAAAGCACACGAAATGGCAGGTCACAAACCCCTGCCATCGGCGCCAGAATCAAATTATTTTCCAGAATTACATTTCCTATCCTAAGCGTTTCCATTTCCTTGACGTTCCTATGTTGGTTATTTCTCCCTATGCTGCATACTTTTCATAAATTTTACATCATACATTTATTCTATTACGAATTATTTCTGCCGGTTCTGTTTATTATAAATCAGCCTCAATCCCTGCAAGGTCAGTGTGGGGTCGTAAATATCTATCGTATCCGTCTCACTGGCAATGATTGTTCCTAGACCTCCGGTTGCCACCACTTTGAGATTATCATAGCCAGTCTCCTTCTTTGTCTGGCGAATGATATATTCCGTCTGCCCAATCTGTCCATAAATCAAGCCCGCCTGCATACTGCTGATCGTCTCCTTCGCCAGAATACTGTTCGGCTTGCGGATTTCAATTTCCGGCAGTTTGGCCGCGTCCTCCCACAATGCCTTGGCGGAGGTGCGAATCCCCGGCGCTGTCACGCCCGACACGAAAGCCCCGGTCTCATCCACCAAATCGTAAGTCGTCCCGGTTCCAAAATCAATGACAAACACCGGACCGCCATACAATTCATAAGCTGCCGCCGCATCCACAATACGGTCGGCGCCTATCTGTCTGGGATTCTCCGTAGCAATACGGATTCCCGTTTTTATACCCGGCTCCACCACCACCGGATGAATGCCGAAATATTTGATAAAAGCGCTCAAAAGCGAATGCATCACGTTGGGCACTACGGAGGCGATAATGACATCTTTAATTCGCTCATAGGAAATCCCATTGTGCGCCAATAAATCCCGCATACAAATTCCATACTCATCCGAAGTACGCTGAAGCTTTGTCGTCATGCGAAATGTCGCTTCCAATTGCTCCTCCTCAAATATTCCAAATGTAAAATTAGTATTTCCCACGTCCACAACCATTAACATGTCTTAACCCTCCAAATCGTCATCGCTTAAATCTTCTCCCAGAAAAAATACCTTAAAATACATTTCCAGAGATTCAAATAATTCCTGCTTCTCCCGCTGTAATTGCTTGATTTTCAGCACACTCCCGATATCGTCATACAATAGGTCGCCCTCGTCGCATGCTGCCCAAATCTGCAAGCTGCCCGCACTGTCAAATCCCAGCGTCAAAGTTCCGCCAATGTCTTCTGTGTAGAGCACACAAATAATCTTGAGCTCATCTTTAATCCCCTGCGGCAGGGATTGAAATTCTTCATTCAGATAATACTTTTTCGTATATGCACTGGAACCGCACAGCACGGTTTCCCCATGATCCATGATAATCTCCTTCCTGCCAGTCTTTCCCTCCAGTCAGCTTCCGTCTTGTTCTCCAGTTTCTGCTTCCTTTCCAGTCTCCACTTTATGGAAAGAAACACTCCCCTACAACGCGAAAACATCAAATATATCCATAGATCCCACGCACCGACACTTCGCCGGAGGAAACTTTACTTATTCCGCCATCCCGCTCAACAAGAAGCACTCCTCTGTCGTCAATCCCTAACGCCGTACCCTCATATTCGCCCAACGGGTCAAGCACCCGCACAGACCGCCCGCAATTTGCCAACATACCGTTGTATTCTTCCATCAAAGCAGATAAATCCTGCGTTTTGAGAAAAATTTCATAATAACGCTCGAAATGCGCCAACACAGCCCCCAAAAGCTGTGCCCTGGTAATCGGCTCTTCCCTTCCCTGCCGCTGCATCTCCAATTTGAGGGAAGTCGCTGTCTTCGCAATCTCTTGCGGGAACTCCGACTGGTGCACATTGACTCCCGTACCTACCACGATATGATTCACATAATCAATCTGCGCGCTCATTTCCGTGAGAATCCCTACAATTTTCTTACCATTCAGTACAACATCATTCGGCCACTTAATCTGCGGCTGCATACCGGTAACTTCCGCGATCCCTTTGGCAGTCGCCATGCCTTTTACAAGTGTAAGCATGGAGGCGTTACCGGGATCTATCTCCGGCTTGATCAAAATAGAAAAAAACAGTCCTGTGCCGCAGGGAGAACTCCAAGTCCGCCCTCTGCGTCCTCTGCCTGCCGTCTGTTTATCTGCCACCACGACCGTTCCATGCCAGTCCATATTCCCGGCTGACTCTGCAATCCGCTTTGCCTCCGCGTTCGTAGAATCCACTTCCTCTAAATAACGTACATTATGTCCCAGCCATTTGGTACGCAATCGGCTTGCAATCTCACTCTGTGACAAAATATCTGGCACCCCCACCAGCCGATAGCCTCTGTTTTGAACAGCCGTAATCTCATAGCCCGCCTCTTTGAGCTGTTTGATCGCTTTCCATACAGCAGTGCGGGACACGCCAAATTTCTCACACAGCTCCTGCCCGGAAACATATGTCTCCTGATTCTGGCGCAAGGCCTGTAAAATCTTCGTCTTCATCGCTGCCTCCCAATTTAAGCCGCATATCCTGGCTAGCCAAGCGTGGCATTCATCGGCATACCAGCACTAGCCAAGCATGACATTCATCGGCATACCATCACTAGCCAAGCGTTGCATACATCACTGCTTTGATGCTATGCATTCTGTTTTCTGCCTCGTCAAATACAACGGACTGCCTGCCCTCAAACACTTCGTCCGTAACCTCCATTTCCTGCAAACCAAATTTCTCATGAATCTGTTTGCCAATCGTGGTCTCCAAATCATGAAAAGCCGGCAGACAATGCATGAAAATCGCCGATTCCTTAGCATTCTCCATCACCTTCTGATTGACCTGGTAAGGCATGAGCTCCCTGATACGCTCCGCCCAGACTTCATTCGGCTCCCCCATGGAAACCCATACATCTGTATAAATGACATCTGCATCTTTGGTCCCTTCCATCACATCTTCCGTCAAGGTGATGGAAGCGCCGGTCTCCCCAGCAACCGTTTGGCAGTAATCCACCAATTCCTGTTCCGGGAAGTAGGCCTTGCTGGTACACGCCACAAAATCCATGCCCAGTTTCGCACAAGTTACCATTAAGGAATTTCCCATATTATAACGAGCATCTCCCATATATACAAATTTCACACCGCGCAGATGTCCCAGCTTTTCCTTGACAGTCAGCATATCCGCAATCATCTGTGTAGGATGAAACTCATTCGTAAGCCCATTCCACACCGGCACGCCCGCATAAGCAGCAAGCTCCTCCACAATCTTCTGCCCATAACCCCGGTACTCAATACCATCGTACATCCTGCCCAATACCCGCGCCGTGTCGCGGATGCTCTCCTTTTTGCCAATCTGGGAACCTGACGGGTCGAGATATGTGACATGCATGCCCAAATCATGCGCCGCCACCTCAAAAGAACAACGCGTTCTGGTGCTTGTCTTCTCAAAAATCAAGACAATATTTTTGCCTTTCAGATGATCGTGTGCAATTCCCTGCTTTTTTTTCTGCTTGAGTTCAGCCGAAAGGTCAATCAAGTATTCAATTTCCTCCGGCGTGAAATCCTTTAACTTTAAAAAGTTCCTTCCTCGTAAATCCATGCTTTCCTCTCCTTCTATAAAAATGCAAACGGACTGTCAGAAAACCGGACAGCCCGTTACTGTTCACAACCTAACTGATTTGCCTAATACCGGCTCTTTTCGTGATACTAAAGCTCCTTGGCTACCTCCGCAATCGTCTTGGTAAGTCCTGCAACTCCCTGGATATCGGACGGGATGATAATCTTAGTCGCCTGTCCGTCTGCCGCCTTGGCAAATGCCTCTAAGCTCTTTAACTGCAAAACTGCACTGTCAGGGGCAGATTCTTTGAGGAAGCGCAGGCCGTCTGCATTTGCCTGCTGAATCCGCAGGATAGCTTCTGCCTGGCCCTCCGCCTCACGCATAGTTGCCTCCTTCTTAGCCTCTGCGCGCAGGATTGCCGCCTGCTTCTCCGCCTCTGCGTCAAGGATTGCTGATTCCTTCTTACCTTCTGCCACGAGGACTGTCGCGGTCTTCTCACCTTCCGCCTGCGTTACGGCTGCACGCCGCTCACGCTCTGCTTTCGCCTGTTTCTCCATGGCGTCCTGGATCTGCTGCGGCGGAATGATATTTTTCAATTCCACACGGTTTACCTTAATTCCCCAAGGATCTGTCGCCACATCTAAAGAGGCACGCATCTTCGTGTTGATTAACTCTCTGGACGTCAACGTCTCGTCTAATTCCAAATCTCCGATGATATTACGGAGCGTTGTCGCCGTCAAATTCTCGATTGCCATAATCGGACGTTCCACACCGTACGCAAACAGCTTAGGGTCAGTAATCTGAAAATAAACTACAGTGTCAATCCGCATCGTTACATTATCCTTGGTGATAACCGGCTGCGGCGCAAAATCTACTACCTGTTCCTTTAAAATCACACGCTTTGCCACACGGTCAAGAAACGGCACTTTGAAATGAAGCCCCACACCCCAGGTTCCCTGGTAAGCTCCCAAACGCTCTATGACAAGCGCGTGCGCCTGCGGTACAATCTTGATGCAAGATGCCAGCAAAAACAACATTAAAATGATAAATGCAATTACAATTAAAAATTCTATTCCTCCAGTCATATGTCTTCCTCCATATTATGATTATTTTATTTTCCTAAAGGAGTTTTTCTCACTTTTTCTCTTACCATTAATTTCACCCCTCTGATTTCCACAACCTCTACTACTGCATACAGTGGAATCATCTCGTCGTCTATTGCACGCGCTGTCCATTCCTGCCCTTCGACGCTGACTATCCCCTGGGCGTTCAGGTTATCAACTTTCTCTTTTACAACCCCCAGTTTCCCAATCAAACTTTCGGCGTTGGTTTTGACCCGGTCTGTATTAAGATAATTTACAGCCAACGGCCTTGTCAGCGCCATCAGCACTACAGACACCACGATAAACAGGATAATCTGCATTGCAAGGTCGGCGCCCAGCAGGCTTGCAATAAAAGCAGCCAATGCTCCTCCTGCAAACCATATCGTAGTTAGCCCAAGCGTAATAATCTCAATTACTGCCATTACAATAACGATAATTAACCAGTAAACTCCATCCATAATGTTCGCCTCCTTGTTGATATATTACTATATTTCCCCAGGGATTACAATATTAACTTAATTTCTTGAATTTTACAGTAGTTTACAATATTACCGTTTACAGATTTAATAATTCGTTGCCAAAAGTAAGGGGCTGTCGCACGAAGATATTATTTTGTTCAAAAAGTCTTGCCGCTATTGCGGCAAAGACAGAATGCACAAAAATCACTCTGGGAAGCTAGCTTCCCAAGATAATTTTTGTGCATATTGTTTACATTGCTTCGCAATGGAAACCTTTTGAACGGATGAAAACTTTATTGATTGCTTCGTGCGACAGCCCC
>CAJUTD010000106.1:0-5100 GCA_910589635.1 uncultured Lachnospiraceae bacterium
TTGTTACAGGGAATTTGCGCCTCTTTTAAAAATACGGTATTAAGCTTATCTGGGAACAATCCCAGCAACGCCTGCGCCGAATTCTTTCCTTCTGAGAAACATAAGAAACGCTTTCGCATCAAATCCTGCGCCTCTTCCACTGTCAACTCCGGCAAAAAATCTAACATGGCAAAAACACGTTTTCCTTTAGACAATGCCAAAGATGCATAGCGGCTGACCTGGAAGGTGGGAATCCCGGAAATGCCGAATTCTGTCAATTGTAATTCGCCGGTATCTTCTGCAATTTTTTCCTTTTCTATATAAATGCTGACCTTTCCATCTGCACGTATTCCTGCAATTTCTTTTAAAAACGACTGTTTTCCTTGCAATTGAACAAGTGCAGGCACAATATCTGTCAATTTATGTCCTAACTTTTCAATATATAGAAAACCGCTTCCGTCACTTCCTGTCTTTTTTGCAGCCTTGCCGCCGGTGGCTATAATACAGCATCTGCTAAAAAAATCTCCTTGCTTTGTGTGGAAAGAAAATCCTTTTGCTGTCTGTTTTATTTCACGGATTCCTATATGATGGGCAATCCTTATCTTAAGACGGTTGCATTCGAGCAGTAGACTTTGGGCTACGGACGAGGCTTGTCCGCTTGCCGGATAATAATAAGCATCCCATTTCTTTTTTGGATAAACGCCGAGTTCCTCAAAAAACTGTAATGTTTCTCTGACGCCAAACTGACGGAGCGCAGGCAATACAAAGGCAGGGTTCTTGCCATGGTAATAAGCAATTCCCTGCTTCTCGTTGGTAAAATTACATTTTCCATTTCCGGTCACTAAAATCTTCTTTGCAGCCTTGTCCATATGCTCCAAAATCAGTACATGTGCTCCTGCTCTCGCCGCATGGATGCCGGCCATAAGCCCGGAAGCCCCGGCACCCACTATGATGATATCAAATTGTCTGCTCATTACAACTCCTTGTGGCTGTTTTGGACTTTTTCTAAATTCCAGCCGTTTTATATATAGCAGTATATCATCAAACAAAAAATATATCAATTGGCTTTTTTACGAGAAGTTTGTGGTAATTTAGAATAGAATATGCTCGCCGGTTGTCTGAAAATACCCCTCCCCAGCATAGAGCCCATGTACATACAGACACGCGATGATTTCCCTCATACAAGGAGTGAGGCTGTGATACATACGCGTTTCTTTCCATAAAATCCCCTGTAAATATTCCTGTTGCTCCTGTCCGAGTACACGAAAACACTCCTCCGTTTTCTTTCGGTCAAATCCAAAATCACAAGATATGTAGGAGGCTTCCAACCCATTTTCCTCTGTTTTTCTTTTCAGGAAATCAAGTAGATTTCCGTCACAATCCTGCTCATACGCATGTTCCTGCCAATGTACTGCTGGCATTTTTGTTTCCTGTACAACAATCTGGCGAAAACTTGCCCTGCCATAGTTGTCATATTCTCTGACAAATGCTTTCTTCGCAGGAATGATATGATCCGGCTTTTCTGCAAGCAACACGCCTGTTTTTTGTAGATGTTCATTTACCGTTTTTTGCACTCTTTCATACGGTACAGAAAAATCAAGCGATTCTAGGATTTGATTTATCGTGTAACCAAGGTCGGCAAGATGCCGAATCTGCGCACCGCACGCCATATCGTAAGCGAAATCGGATAGAGCTTTTTTAAAATAATTATTATTTTCTTCTCGCATAGTTATCAAATCATTAACTTGAATAATTCTCTAAAAAACTGTAAAGCTGTTCTTCATTGTCAATTACTTTCCCCTCCTGTATTTCCTGCTGTAGATTGTCTGGAAGACTTTCCAGAAGAATCCCCGTCGTGGCGTATAAAGTCTCGCGGTCTGCCTGATACACAGCCACAAATCCATCCTCCGCCAAAAGCACGTACGCATACGGCGCTATTACATTAAGGCTCTCCGCAGTGTTTTCTTTTTCCTGCTCTTCCTGCTGTTGTCTGCTCAAAAGTATTTCATTTTCCTCTTGCAGCAAATTTATGCGCTGTTCATAGGCTTTCCAGCTTTTTTGGGTTCCTGCGAAGAACCCCAAGCACAGAAATAATGCGGCTGTTATAATTATTCCGAATATAAATAAGCGGATACTACACGTCTTTTTCATTTCATACTCCTTTTTCTGGTAGTATCTGCTAATTTTTCTATTTTATTCAAAGAAAAACTACAAATTATGGACAATGATTCTGATAGCTTTACAATTTCACAATACCGGGCAATTTACATCAAATGCAGTTTCTTGGCAATCTTGATAATCAAGTTCCCCATTGGAAAACTTCTAAGCTCTTTCTCACGCAGCCCGCGCAGAAGCAGAAGCAATACACCGTAGACACATACACCGATTACAATGGATACAGAAACTGCAACTGCATTGATTCCTAAAAACTTCATCAACAGATAGTATATACCATAGACCGCCCCGCCCATAGCCGCCGCACAGATGCAAGGCACAATAAAAGTCCGTGGGATTTCCTGACGGTAACGGAGATGTTTGCGAATCGCCCTTCCATTGAGAATGCACATCAAAAAAGAGAAAAACGTGTTTGCCCACACCACAGCATAAATATTCATGTCCAGCCCATACATCAATGCTACCAGAACGCCCATATGTAATACCAAGGTGATGATTGCATTCCTTACGGGGACATTCATGCGGTTGATGCCCTGTAAGATACCGTTGCTCAATGTCGACAGAGAGTAAAATATAATGGATACAGCGCCAATCTGCATCATACGCTCCGGCATTTCACGGTCGTCGTGGAACAGGAGCTGCAAAATAGGCGAGGCCAGCACAGCCATACCTACGGCGCAGGGAATGGCAATTACCATCACAAAGCGAATAGAGTATCCAACTTTCCGCCGTACTTCTCGCATATCCTTTGATGTATATGCTGACGATAAACTTGGTACGCTGGAGGCGGCAACTGCTGAGGCTATGGCAATGGGAACATTGACTAATACCTTGTATTCCCCGACATAGATTCCCCACATCGTGCTGTAATCCAACGCTTTGTAGCCCTGTTGTTCTGCAATCTGCTTAAATACACTGGTATCCAAAAAAGATGTAATATTGTAAATCGTAGTACTCAGCAGTACCGGCAAAATTGTCATGATAAGCACGCTGAAAATCCGCCCATAACTCTCTGTTTTTCCGCTATGGTCATTTTTTACCTGTTTTATAAATCTTATACGGTAAAGGATAAAGACCATAATTGTAAACAACAGTGCGACAAGAGCGCCTGCACCCGTGCCCAATGTACCGCCTGCCGCACCGTAGGCTTCCGCGTAGGTGGCGGGATTTCCAAGAACGGCGCCAATTTTTGTGCCATACTGAAACAGCATATAGGCCGTCCACACACTGATTACCGCATTTATAATTTGTTCTATTAACTGCGACATGGCGCTTGGCATCATGGTTCCCATTCCTTGGAAAAAGCCTCTGACGACGCCAAGCAGCGCCACAATCAAAAGCGTTGGCGCCAATACCTTCAAAGCAAAAATACTAAGCGGTGTATTTACAATATAGGTCGTAATAAATCCTGCCCCAAAATATACAGCAAGGCCTGCCGCGCTTCCGGAAACCAGCGCAAATAAAAGCGCGCCTTTGAAAATCCGGTATGCATTTTTCTGCTGTCCTTTGGCCATCCTTGCCGAGACCAGCTTAGAAACGGCCACCGGCAGACTGTAGGAGGAGATCAACAGCAAAATACTGTAGATCTCCATAGCTGTTCCATAGTAGTCATTTCCAATATCGCCAATAATGGATTTTAAAGGAATCCGGTACAACAACCCTATAATCCGGCTGATAATAGACGCAACTGCCAAAATCGAACCCTGCACAAGGAAATTGGATTCACGTTTTCTAGTTCTGCTCATAGAAATTCCTCAATAAAACTTCCTACTGTTCTGTTGCCCTTGCCTCTGATAATTCTTCTTCTGTTGCATAAACGCCAAACCGGTCTTTGTAATCATTACGCGCGATGCAGACCCAGGTCTTGCCTTGGTTGATGGTAATTTCATTCCCGCTTTCATCAAAGTAACGTGCTGGAGAATCTTCATTGTCTTTGGTCCAGGTAACCTTTTCCATTTTCCCATTCGTGAAATAGTAGCCATCTCCGCCGGAAAGCGTGTCAATATCCATATAACCGTTCTCATCCTTGTAAGACCAATTGCAATATTGGATGATGATGTTCTTTACTGCGAGCTGGGCATCGGTTGCACCGTCAATTTGCTTATCTTTGAATTCATAACGGTAATATAATCCATCCTCGCTGTTATAGACAAACCAAGGCTTATTTACGAAATACCCGGGGCTTACAACTAATGCATCTTCTCCGCTAAGCTGTACCTGCGCGTCATCGTCTGCAAATTTGTAATGGCCGCTGTAATTATCGGAAAGCTCTGTGCGGTAACCCATCTTCTCAATGCCAGCATTAACGCCCTCTCCACTGGTAAATGCATTGTGCGGCGATTTTCGTTCCGGGTCACGGTAGAACATAATGGACTCGATAGAAGAATCCATACCGCTCAGGTTGTGCACGTCCTCTCTTGCAAGAATCGGCTCCGCATAGACCGCTTGTCCATAATGCGCATAGATGGCGTCAAATTCCCTTGCATAGAAGATGAAGTAATGGCGGCAGCTTCGCACAGAACCAATCTTTTCAAGTCCACTGTAATCCTGAAAAATTGCCATTAAACGAGTATAGGAACCCTCTACAGGCACTTCATAGATTACATCCGCGGAAGAAATCCCATACTGCGGCAGTGCATCGGACGTATTGCCAATCATGACTGCCAACGGCCTTTTCTTGGCCAATTCTTCGTCAATCCACTCTCCGGTAAGGTAACTTTTTGCCATCCCTTCATGGGTATCTACCGGTTCGGGCTCTGGTTCTGGCTCCGGCTCCGGTTCGGGTTCCTCGGCTTCCTGTACTGGTTCTGGCTCCGGCTCTGGTTGTTTCTTCTTTCCGCACCCAACAATTGTGCCAAGCACACAGATTGCCAAGAGCAGATAAATCATACGTTTCTTCATAGTAATTCCTCCAAAAATTTTATTTTTTAATCTGTAATTTATCAT
>CAJUTD010000106.1:5110-9015 GCA_910589635.1 uncultured Lachnospiraceae bacterium
CAGCATCCGCCGTTCGCCGAATGCGTGAAAGCATATATCCCACATTTATTTGTATTATCTTAAAATTCCCATTTGACACAGTATTTTATTCTGCTTCGCTTCCATTATCTGAGAATCCGTCTGCGTCATATGGTCATATCCCAATAAATGCAAAAGACTGTGCAAAATAAGAAACGCGTATTCCCGCTTTTCACTGTGCCCAAATTGCGCAGCCTGTTCTTTAACTTTGTCAATACAAAGTACAATATCCCCCAAAAGCGCCTCTCCCGTATCTGGGTTAAAATTATCTTCATCCTCCTCAAGATTGGCAAAGTCCCCAGGCGCAGAATAGTCGATTAATGGAAACGAAAGAACATCCGTGGGTGCGTCTATCTGACGCTGTTCCTTATTAATTTCCCAGATATCTTCTAACGATACCAACAACAAATTCACTTCTGCTTCATAAGGAAAATCCTCTGACGCTAAAGCCGACAGCAGCACTTCTTCAGCAAGCTGTCTGTAATCAAATGCAAAGGGGGCTTTCACTTCCTCTTCCAATGTCAACGTCATAATAGTTTCGCCTCCTTGATAAGATAATCCCTGATTTTGAGATACATATTCATACCCAGGCCGGATTTATCATAAAGGCCAGCTGCAGAATTTTCATTTAATGTCTGGTATACAATGATATCCTGATTCCAGGAACTTGAGAGCGTACCTTTGTCCAAAACATCGAACTTCGCTACCACACTGTCCACAATGTGCACAATCGCTGATTCCACAGTGGACGGGAGCTTTTTCTCCCCATTGTACTCTTTTAAAATTTCTATAATCTCCCCGGGAAGATAATTGATACGTGCCAATGCCACGCCGTTTTCCACATACGGCTTGCCGTCCATTCTGCCAAGGCGGTAATAAAAACCGCCCGCCGCTGCAACATATGGATCTGCCCCAACGATTCTTGCACATTTCTCGGAAATCTTGGATACTTTTTTCGCATGTTCATAATCTGCACTGGAAAAACGTTGCATTTCACGCACCAGCCCAAAGTTCTCAGATAAAATCTTCTTTAACGCCTGTTCCCTGGTCTCTCCTGGTTTCAACGAACAGATATGGTATAGCCAGATCGCTATAGCCGCCGAGAGAACACCGTTGCAAAGCGCATAAATCATCAAATTCTTTTCCAACCTGCCTGCGGACAGATAGGAAAACACCATAACAACTGCAAATGTAAAGAGAAACAGAAAAACCATGCCCCAGCGAAAATATTCGTTCTTATCCAAAAAGGAAGACGCAAAACATCCACAAAGCAACAACAGCAAAAAGAACAGCAAAATATATATATCTTGGGAACCACATAACATATAGACTGTACAGTGAAACACTCCTGATACCATGCCGAAAATAGGACTTACGACCATAGAAACAACCATACTTAAAAGCAACACCGGACGCACAAATTCCGGCAAATATAAAAACAATACTGCCACCACGGAGGTCATGAGGTAAAATACTGCCAGCTTTCTGTAATCCCCCAATTTTTCAAACAACCATTCCTGTTTCAGCCTCTGGATTTCCAAAGCCGTGACAAACAGTACCGCGTATAGTACCCCTACAAATAATAGCACGATCTGCCGTTCCTGAGACTGCTCGCTGATTATCCCTGCAAACCCGCTTTCTAACACAGTGCAGGCTACAATAAACAGGATCCAAAATTTACGATATCTGAAATCATGTTCCCCTGTCCTTCTGTTTCTTATGTCTTCTGTCTGTTTATCTTTTGCAGTTTGTATTACTGTCTGTTTATCTTTTGCAGTTTCTGTTACTGTCTGTTTATCTTTTGCAGTTTCTGTTACTGTCTGTTTATTTTTTGCGGCTTCTGCCCCTGTCTCGGTTTTTGTCTTTGCTTCCTCTTCTCTCTTGTTTCTCATATTCCTCGTAAGCCTTTACTATTTTTTGTACCAGAGGATGCCGCACAACATCACTGCTTGTCAACTGGCATATGCCAATATCCTCCACATTCTTAAGGACCCTCAGCGCCACATCCATGCCTGAAACACTGCCCGGCGCCAGGTCTTTCTGTGTGGCGTCACCTGTCACAACCACCTTAGAGCCAAAACCGATACGCGTCAGGAACATTTTCATTTGAGCAGGCGTAGTGTTCTGGGCCTCATCCAAAATGATAAATGCATTGTCCAACGTCCTTCCACGCATATAGGCAAGCGGCGCAACCTCTATCAGTCCCTTTTCCATATTCTTCTGGAAACTTTCCACGCCCATAATCTGATACAATGCATCGTACAGCGGGCGTAAATAGGGGTCTACTTTACTCTGCAAATCTCCAGGCAGAAAGCCCAATTTTTCTCCTGCCTCTATGGCCGGACGCGTTAAGATAATCCGGCTGACCTCTTCACTTTTAAATGCTGTTATCGCCATAGCCATGGCAAGGTATGTCTTGCCGGTGCCTGCGGGGCCTAAACCAAAAACAATCATCTTATCACGGATTTCATCGACATAACGTTTCTGCCCTAAAGTCTTAGGTTTAATGGGCTTACCATTAATCGTATGGCAGATTAATTCTTTATCAATCTCCACAATCGCCGATTCCTTCTCCTCAAATGTCAGGGAAATCGCATAATCCACATTCTGTTCCGTAATTCGGTTGCCGCGCTTTGACAATTCAAACAACTGCTTAAATACGCGCGACGCCTTATGGACATCGGCGTCTTTGCCTAAAAGTTTCAAACTATCCTCGCGCAAAACTACGGTAATCCCAAACGCGCGTTCAATTTTTTTCATATATACATCAAACTGTCCGAACACATTGGCAATGTGCTCTGCTGGTATATCAATCGCTGTCTCCATCAGACTCATCTTCCATCTGCCCTTCCTGCGGTAGGTCTGTCATACTGGTTGCCTTCCGTGTGCCTATCGGTTCGATGACTTTTAAGCTGCCGGAAGCAGTACAGTTTTTCCCATCCGTTACTATCATAACATTATTTTCTATAATTTGTACCCCTTTTTCTGATAATTCCTTACAAAATTCTTTTAATTTTTCATTTGCAAGCCTCTCAGCTTCCTCTTTGGTGTATTGCTTTGTCTCTACCTGATATTCTCTGCGCGTCTCTCGAAGAAATATTAGAGGCAGATAAAATGTATCGCCGATTTTTAGATCGTACTCATCTGTAATAGTATCATATTTTTTTAATTTATGCAAAAAATGGGGAAAAGTAAATTGGCTGTCTAAAATACGAACCCCGTAGGCAGTACTTTTTTTATCCGTATAAACTTTATCTTCATATTTAAGCGGAAAGCTGTCACGGTAAGAATATTGTGTAATACCAAGGATATCCGCATCTGATACGCAATACTGATAGTTAGCTACTTCCCCGGCATCATTCAGTACCGGATTCTTCCCCTCCACCAGCAAGTCTCCCGGTTTGACCTTTGCGCCTTTTTCCACCTTAGGCGTCCCCGCACGGGTAAGAATGCTGTGGATTTGTGCTTCCTTGTCTGCCACTAAATCACTGGGCGTATCAGTTTCTGATTGCTGCTCTTGTGCTTGCTGGTTTGTGGCAAGGTTTTCCTGGATATCTATAATCAGCATTGTACCGTTTAGTTTGGCCGATGCCCAGATAATGTCCTCATATCCGGCGCGTAATTCTTCTTCAATCTTTTCACAGTCTATTTTGCTTTTTAACAGCCCATGATATACCTTTTTTTCCTCCAAAAATTTAATAATGCTGCTGTCTGTCTCATGCAGATTCCCATTGACTTCAATTCTCCAGACAAACAGGGACATCACATACAAAAGCGCACAGCAGAGTACGATACCTGCAAAAAATAGTTTGCGCTTGCGGTAACGGCGCATGACAAATGGTAGTCCTGTCCGCTCCACAATTATGAGTTTTGTCCTTGTTTTCCTT
>CAJUTD010000107.1 GCA_910589635.1 uncultured Lachnospiraceae bacterium
GTATGAAGCTGAAATTGCAGGAATAACCAAAGGAGAAAAAGGAGATCCAGGAGAAATTTCAGGTGTCATTACCTATTTGGACCAGTATAAGCTGGGAACAGTGGAAGAGAACAGTAATGTGGGCATCTATGGCAAACTAGAGCGTACCCCTGAGGAGGACAGTGGCAGCAGCTATTTTCCAATTACTCTCAAACAAAATATAGAAAAGGGAGAAGCAACGATTATATCCTCTGTTTCCGGGGAGCAGAAGGAGTATACGATCCGCATTCTTGAGTTAGACTATAATAGCGAAAATAAAGGCATTCTTTTTCAGGTTACGGATGAGGAACTTTTAAACCTCACAGGTGGAGTAATCCAAGGTATGTCAGGTTCGCCAATCATTCAGAATGGCGCAGTGATTGGCGCCGTGACACATGTCTTTGTACAGGATTCCTCAAAAGGATATGGAATATTTATTGAAAATATGCTCGAGCATTGAGAAGGGCAGCATAGGAGAAAAAGAAGAGTGATGCTGTGGCAGGCTTTCCTGCCAAAGGCACGCTCTTTTTTTTCTGCGTGGTGTCCGGCGAAAGCCGGACATCGGGGAATCGCGAAGCGATTAACCGATGCTGCCCATTACAGGAGGTGAAAGCCGGACAGCCGATGATTGCGTAGCAATTATCGGGTGCTGCCCTTCTCAACGATGAAAAGCAGTAAAATTTTATTGCATAGCGTATTGAAGTTGGATATAATATTGTTAGAAATAAAAAGACACAGTATAGATGGGAGTGTTTTGTATGGCTACTTCAAGTATTACCCACAATTTTATAATAAGTAATCCAGTAGAAGCAGAACGTTTTGCTAATGCCTTGGAAGAAGCAGAAAATAATAAGATTGATTTAAAACCTACAATGGGTACAGCTTTTGCAAAAACAGAAGATATACTTGAAATATTAAAAAAAAGAAAAGAGAAAGTCAATGGGAAATAAATATTATGCTGTAAATATTCGGGATTTCCTTGATGAAAATAGTGAAGTGTTTATTGGAGAGAATGCCCTACAAGACATTCTTTCCGAGTTTTCCTGTAGACCAAATTTGGATGTAGAATATTTTTTGCTACATAATGCAATAGAATTTACAAAAAAGAGCCAGTCTGTTACATATCTTGTGTTTAATAAAGAAAATGGAAATATTGTTGGCTATTATACTCTTGCAATTAAGCCAATTACTATATTGTCAGAAAGATTAAGCAATAATGCTAAGAAAAAGTTGGAAAGGGTAAGTGTATTAGATGAGGCAAGTCAATCATATACGGTATCGGCATATTTAATTGCGCAGTTGGGGAAGAATTATGCTTTAGAAAATGAATTGCAGATTCCTGGAAGAGAACTTTTGGCATATGCATATGAACAGATTAAAGCAGGAAAACATTCTTTTGGAGGAGTAATTGCCTTTTTGGAATGCGAAGATAAGTCAATCTTACTGGATTTTTACCAGAAGAATGGACATAATCTGTTTAATAAAAGGGAAACGAAGGCTAAGAGTGAGTATGAACCACATTTTCTTCATCAGTTGATGAAATTTGTATAAAATTTTACGTCAGAATTTGAGAAAAGTTTTTATTTGGGAAAAGGAAACCATCTATGTCATTCTATTGCTTGCAGTAAGGAGGGCATAGATGGTTTGATTTTATAGGGCGAAAGTCGGACAGCCGATGATTGCGTAGCAATTATCGGGTGCTGCCCTTTTCAATACGTGCTGGGAAGAGGAAAACACAGCAGATTTGGAACAAACTTCGTCCTAGTGAGCGGGAAATGACAACGTCGCTGTTTCTGCTTTGGTGTGTGCAGTTGGGGATTTATATCCGGGATTTGGATTTGTTTACTATCGGGATATCTTGTATAATAAAGAAATTGGAATGTTAGGAGGAGGTGGCATTTTGAATGAGCCAGGAATTTTAGGTTTTCCTTTCATGCCTGACTTGAAGGAGATTGCCGAACAAAATAATATTGCCTTGAAGGGCGTGTTTAAGGGGAGGATAAGAGGATACTTTTTAATAGATATAAAAGAGCGAGTAATGAAGTCTCTGAGGTTAGAGAATCTTGTAAAATACTATGATTTCCACTGGTCAGATGCGAGGATGATTACTGGGATAGGGGAAGCAGCGGAGTATGATATTTGTAGGATGATAGTGGGAATACATAGAGCATACTCTGTTTTTCTTTCAGATAATGAGATACGGAAGAATGAAAAGAGCAAAAGATATAAGCAGCGGCTTAGGAGTATTATAATTGTGGTTCATTGTGAGATAGAAGAGATAAAAAAGATATTTCGATTATGCTTATATAAAGTATCGGTCAGAAATGGGAGGTGCTTTTTCAATGGGAGGGAGTGTTTTCATGTACCCGGTGAGCGATGTATTTTTGCAGGTGGTGCAGGAGAATACCCAGCGTTATTAATGGACGGGGTGGAATACTATGGGGGATATGGTCTATGAGATTTGTCAGAATTTGTTGTCCCATATTGACAACACTCCTATCAGGCTCGCCAATCATTCAGAAAGGCACCGTGACGCATGTCTTTGTATAGATAAGTTTCCCACCAGTCAATTTTAGTTCTCAAAGTATCGGAATGGTTGATTGAATTTCATCCATTCTTCCTGCTATAATACCATCACAGACATATTTTAAGAGATTTAGGAGAAAAATAATGAATAAACTGAATTTACCGGAAAATATCATCCGGCTTCGGCACGAAAAGAAGCTCACGCAGGAGGAATTGGCTGATTTTATGGGTGTAACCAAGGCGTCTGTATCCAAATGGGAGAAAGGGATCAATACGCCTGACCTATTGCTTTTGCCTCAGCTGGCAACGTATTTTAATGTGACAATAGACGAGCTGATCGGATATGAAGCCCAGCTATCCAGTGAGCAGATTCGGCGTCAATATGCGGAACTGTCTAAAGATTTCGCAACTCTTCCCTTTGCGGATGCTTTGGAGAAGACCAGGGCGCTGGCTCATAAATATTATGCTTGCTATCCGTTCTTGCTTCAGCTTGGCGTCCTGTACTGGAACCATCATATGCTGGCGCAGACGGAGGAGGAACGCAAATCACTTTTACAGGAAGCGGTGGGATGGTGTGACCGGATCGTGGAAAATTGCAGTGATGTAGGTGTTTGCAGCGATGCTGTGGTTTTGAGGGCAGGATTACATATCCAGCTTGGAGAAGCGGCAGAGGCGATTGAGGCGCTGGAACCTTCCGCAGATCCCAGCCGTCTTGTCGGACAAAACGGAACCCTGCTGGTGCGGGCGTATCAGTTATCCGGAGATACGGAAAAGGCAAAGAGCTATGCGCAGGCGAAGGAATATCTGGATTTGCTGAATTTGATAGGCGATGCCGTATTGGGTCTTTCTCTGAATGAAAATAATATAGAGCATTGTGAGGAAACCATTCGGCGTATCGCAGGAGTTATAGAACTGTATCATTTGGAAATGCTTCACCCGAATGTCGCAGCCCAGTTTCGATTTCAGTCTGCCATTGTTTATGCGTCGAACGGGAGAGAAGAGGAAGCATTAGCAGCTCTCCATTGCTTTGAAAAGTGTGTGGACAGACTTTTAGAGGCAGAGCAGATTGAGCTTCATGGAGACGATTACTTTAATCGGCTGGATACGTGGATTGGCCGTCTGCCACTGGGAAGTATGGCACCCCGGGATAAAAGCTTCATCCGGCAGAGCTTGCGGGAATCCATGGCGCATCCTGCCTTTGGCAGATTGAAAGAAAAAGAGGAATTTCAGAGACTCGTCCATAGATTAACGGAAGGAGGTGGGAAGAATGCCTGATATCAAGGAAATGTTGCCATTTTTGATTCCACTGGCTGTGGCTGAGATGGCATTACTCGGCTATACCCTTTATCATATTTTGACGCATAAAACATATAAGTACGGCAGCCGAGGGTTGTGGATTGCCGTTGTGTTGATGGGAATGGAGTTTATCGGACCGATATTATATTTTTTGCTGGGAAGGGAGGACAACTGATATGGAAATGTTGACTCTTTCTCATATAGAAAAGCGTTTTGGAGAAAAACAGGTGCTGCGGGATGTAAGTTTTTCTGTCCCCGAGCATACTGTGTTTGGCTTTGTAGGGCAAAATGGCGCGGGTAAAACGACCGCTATGAAATTGATTCTCGGACTGCTTGCCAGTGACGGCGGCGAAATATCTGTCAATGGAATGAAGGTTCATTATGGAAATTCGGCTACCAACCAGTTTGTAGGTTACCTGCCGGATGTCCCGGAATTCTATTCCTATATGACACCCACCGAGTACCTGCGGTTCTGCGGGGAGATTAACGGAATGCCTGCAAAAGAAATCAAAGTACGTTGTGAGGAGTTGCTTTGCCTGGTGGGGCTGGAAAAAGATAACCGCCGGATCAAGGGGTTTTCCCGTGGAATGAAACAGCGGCTGGGTATCGCTCAGGCTTTGTTTGGCCGTCCCAAACTTTTGATCTGTGATGAGCCAACTTCCGCACTCGATCCATCAGGGCGTAAGGAATTGCTGGATATTCTGGTAAACGCAAAGGAACAGACAACGGTGCTCTTTTCTACCCATATCCTTTCAGATGTAGAACATATCTGTGACGAGATTGCATTTTTGCATAATGGAAGGATTGTCCTGCAAGGAAGCCTTGAGGAAGTAAGAACAATTAAAAAGACTGCGGCAACTGAACTGGAACTGGAGCGTTCAGAAGATACACAGACTCTTTCATCGGCATTTCCTCACTTGATATCTACTGGGCGAAATACCTTGCTGCTGGAGGATGCAGAGCGCTTGCCGGACATCCTGTATTATCTTGCGGATAAAAGGCTGCCAGTCTTGCGGATCGAACGTCAGGAGGCGTCTTTAGAGGAGTTGTTTATGGAGGTGGTGGGAAAATGAGGGCATTTCTGAGAAAAGAATGGATGGAGTTTTGTCGGACCGGCCGTCTTCTGATTTTGCTGTTGATATTTACCTTATTTGGAATCATGAATCCAGCATTGGCAAAGCTGACGCCCTGGCTGATGGAAACGCTTTCGGAATCCCTTGTGGATACAGGGCTTGTCCCTACGGCTGTTACAATAGACGCAATGACTTCATGGGCTCAATTTTATAAAAATATCCCGGTAGGGCTTATTATATTTATCCTGATAAGCAGCGGAGGTTTTACCGCTGAATATCAAAAAGGGACATTGATTCCTGTGGTAACAAAAGGATTGTCCAGGCGAAAAATTGTGCTTGCAAAAGCGTTGGTGATGTTTGCCACATGGACGGCGCTGTATTTGCTCTGTTTCGGAATTACTTACGGATACAATGCGTATTTCTGGGACAACGGGATTGCAAGTGATTTGTTACTTGCCGCTGTCCTAACCTGGCTGTTTGGAGTATGGGTGATTGCGCTTTTGGTGTTTTTCTCAGCGATAGCGCAGAGCGGTACACAGGTGCTATTAGGAACTGGCGGGGTTGTCATGGGGGGATATATACTAAGCATGTTCCCCAAACTTAGTACGTTTCTCCCGGTAAAACTCATGGATGGCATGTCTCTGCTGCAAGGGGCAGATAATCCAGATCATTATTCTGCCAGCATAGCGGTGGCAGGCCTTATGATACTCTTATGTATGGTGCTGGCAGTCGTTTTTTTTGACCGGAAACGGTTATAATATTGAGCAAGTTCAAAGGAGAGAATTCATGTTAAGGATTGAACATTTGACCAAGCATTATAAAGGGAGTAGCAAGGGGGTTACCGATCTGAGCCTGCATATTGCGCCGGGGGACATTTACGCGTTCATCGGGCACAATGGCGCGGGAAAAACCACCACGTTAAAATGTGTGGCCGGCATTCAGGACTTTGATGCCGGAACAATACAAATCAGCGGGAGGGATATACGCAAAGACCCTCTTGCGTGTAAGCGTCAGTTTGCCTACATCCCTGACAATCCAGATTTATATGAGTACCTGACTGGCATTCAATATCTGAACTTTACGGCCGATATATTCGGCGTTGGTGCAAGGGAGAGAGAGGAAAGAATTAGAACGTACGCAGAGGCATTTGAAATTACGGCATCCTTGGGCGATCTCATTTCCGCCTATTCCCACGGTATGAAGCAGAAGCTGGCGCTGCTTTCCGCCCTGGTACATAAGCCTAAGCTCTTAATTCTGGATGAACCATTCGTTGGACTTGATCCGAAAGCGGCGGTGGTTCTCAAAGGCATTATGCACAGCATTTGTACAGAGGGCGGTGCTATTTTCTTTTCCACCCATGTACTGGAGGTGGCGGAGAAGCTTTGTAATAAGGTGGCAATTATAAAGGACGGGACGCTGGTCGCCTCCGGCGATATGGAAATAATCGTGAAGCAGGGGCAGTCCCTGGAATCCATTTTCATGGAGGTGGTGGAGCATGCTGACACAAATTAGAATACTGACCAAGCTGGAGCTTTGTAATCTGTATGGACTTAATGTCTTTCGTTTTTCCAAGGATAAAAAAGCGAAAAAGAAGTCTCTCAGTTTACTAGCCATCTGGGTCATACTGGTTGCCATGCTGGTTTTTTATGTGGGCGGCCTGACCTATGGGTTGATTTACTTAGGGTTGGAAGCGGCTGTTCCCGCCTATCTCATCAGCGTTTCTAGTTTACTGATTTTCATTTTCGACATACTCAAAGCGGGGAGCGTTATCTTCCGAAAGGAAGGATACGATATTCTGTGTGCGCTGCCGCTGTCAAAAGGAGCTGTAGTTGTCAGCCGTCTGTTAAAAATGTATATGGAAGATTTGCTTGTGACCTTGGCGGTGCTGCTTCCCGGTATGGTTGTATATGCATGGAATGTCCATCCGGGTGTTGGCTTTTATCTAACGGTGCTACTTTGTATAGGGAGCATCCCTCTTATCCCTATGGCTGCATCTATCTTCATTGGCGCACTGATTACCGGCATCTCCTCCCGTATGCGCCGCAAGAGCCTGGTAGCGGCAGGACTGTTAATTTTGGCAGTCTTAGGAATCATGTATGGGTCGTCACGGCTGTCGGCCATAGAGGGCAATATAGATTCGGAGATGTTGAAAAACCTGTCTGCGTCTATGATGTCGTTGTTAGGAAAGGTGTTTCCTCCGGCGGTCTGGTTTGGCGCATGCATAACCCGCGGGGATATTTTAGGTGGCGTGCTGTGTGCGGCTCTGTCTTTGGCGGTATTTGCAGTTGTAGCGGCAGGCGTTATCCTTTGCTTTCAAAAGGTTTGTCAAGGCCTTTATAGCAACGTTGCAAAGCACAATTATCAGATGGGAGCGCTCAAGGCAAACTCTGTTTTGTCCTCCTTGTGTAGACGGGAGTTCAGACGGTATTTTTCTTCCAGCATCTATGTGGCCAATACGATCATTGGTCCGATTATGGGCTGCGTTCTTTCCGGGGCGTTGCTTGTTACCGGTACAGAGACGTTGAAAAAGCTGTTGCCCCTGCCGATTGATATAGGGCAAGTGCTTCCATTTCTGATAGCCGGTGTATTCTGCATGATGACCACCACGGCAACCTCCATCTCTATGGAGGGCAAAAACTGGTGGATTGTCAAGAGCCTGCCCCTATCTGCCAAAAATATTCTGGATGCAAAGATTCTCATGAATCTGTTACTGTTTTTACCTTTTTACTTGCTATCGGAGCTGTTTCTTATCTTTGCACTCAAACCGGGAACCGGGGAACTTCTGTGGCTGTTACTGATTCCCGCCGCGATAATCCTGTTTTCCTGTGTGTACGGCATCACAATCAACCTCCACTTACCCCTTCTGGAATGGGAGAGCGAGGTGCGCGTCGTCAAACAGAGCGCTTCCTCCATGCTTGGGAGTATGGGTGGCATTATCCTGGCAATTTTATGCGCCGTGGCTGTTGGAATTGTTCCTGAAGGATATGCTGCTTACCTAAAGGCCGGGATTTGTGTTGTAATCCTGACTGCAACCGCAGTCCTATACCATAAAAACAATCACTTCTTTTACCTGCGAGAATAAGATATGAGTAAATAGCAAAATAAATTGAGAATTGCGGAGGTATTAGTATAATGCAATTAGCGGATTTATCAAATGGGCCAGATTGGATTGTATGGGCTGTATTTATTGTAATTACAATACTTTCCGTAGTCTTAATTTCAGGACATGGAAGTGGACTAGTTTCTGGTTATAACATGGCGACAAAAGAAGAAAAAGCTAAATATAATGAAAAACGCCTGTGTTGGAAACCTTTTGGTAATATAAAAATAAAAAATGAGGAAAGTCAAAATAAAAAGCGTTATTGACATTGGTTGTAAATTTGCCATAATATAAATTATGGAATCAGACGGCGGTTGAATTACATGACAGATTTTTGGAATATAATAATGACAGATTGATTGGCGTAGTAAGGAGCAATACAATGAATGAAAAAATATTAGTGGTTGATGATGAAAAAGAATTGGCCGATTTGGTTGAAGTTTACCTGAAAAACGATGGATATACCGTTTATAAATTTTACAACGGCACGGATGCGTTAAAGTGTGTCGAGTCTACGCACTTGGATTTAGCCATATTAGATATTATGCTCCCGGATATTGATGGCTTTCAAATTTGCCAGAAAA
>CAJUTD010000108.1 GCA_910589635.1 uncultured Lachnospiraceae bacterium
CTCCGGCGGAAGCAGATTGATAGTGGGAATATTCAGCACCTTTTTCCCCATCTTCCTGCCGTGGCGCACTGTTCCTTCCACAAAAAATGCATAACCCAGCAACTGGTTTGCTTTTTCGATATTCCCCGCTACAATTTCCTCACGCACAAAAGTGCTGCTGATATCCCTGCCATCTTCTTTAATTTTATCTACCACCTCGACTTCATAGCCATACTGTGCGGCAAATTGCCTGAGCATCCGATAATCTCCGCGCCGCTTGTAACCGAAACGAAAATCCGTCCCTACCACCATATATTTGACGTGGCAGGATGTGGCAATTTTATGGATGAACGCTTCCGGCTCCATACACATCACCTGCCTGGTAAACGGATATTCAATCACATAATCAATGCCGACGCGCGCAAAAAGCCGTTCTTTCTCCGCACCTGTTGTAAGCACCTGCGCCTGAATATCTTGTACCCTCTCCCGGGGCGGAATGTCAAATGTAAAAATAGCGGCTTTCAAGCCTTCTACCTCCCGTTTCTTTCTCGCCATGTACTCCATCAAGAGTTCATGCCCACGGTGCAGCCCATCAAACTTTCCCAGAGAAAGAACAGTCGGTCCGTCTATTTCAAATGTCATACTCTGCCTTATGTATTCCATAACTTCTGTCCTATCTATATCCGTTTCCTATCCTACTATTCCATAAAAACCTTCATTGGGCGAATGCATCTATGCACATCGTCCCAGCGGTAAATGCCTGCAAAATTCTGCCCGGCATCATATACTCGCAGCGCCGTTGTACGATAAGCATCTTCCCAGTTCAAAAAACAGCGCTCCTGTAAAGGATTGCCATTATACAACAATTTAGAAAACTCCTCCCTCACAGAAACACTTGGGTATTGCAAAAATACACTGTCCGTATTTTTAATAAAACCTGCAAAATCTTCCCTAGCCAACTCCTTACCCGCCGCTTTTACACGGACAGCCTGAACTTCTGCCTCAATCTGTGAAAGTTTTTTCGCCTCTCCAAGATGAAACTCCGCCACCCTGGTACGCAGCAGCGACTCCATACAGCCGCCGCAGCCCGTTTTGATGCCAATATCATGGCATAAGGTACGGATATAAGTCCCTTTAGAACAATGCACACGCATCTTTACCCTTGGCAGCGAAACTTGTAAAATATCAATGGAAAAAATCTGCACCTTGCGCGCTGCGCGCTCCACACTGACGCCTGCCCGCGCCAAATCGCAAAGTTTCTTTCCGTCTACCTTGAGTGCAGAATACATAGGCGGAATTTGAGAATATTCTCCCACAAACCCAGCGATAAGTTCCCTGATTTCTTCCTCCTGGCAGGTAACCGGACGTTCACTCGTCACTGCGCCGGTAATATCCTGCGTGTCGGTAGCTTTTCCTAAAAGCAGCACCGCCTCATATTCCTTATCTTTGTCGGTGAGCAGATCGCAGACCTTGGTGGCTTTGCCCAGACATACGGGAAGTACGCCTTCTGCATCCGGGTCTAAAGTGCCGGTGTGCCCAATCTTTTTCTGTTTAAAAATTCCACGGAGCTTTGCCACCACATCATGGGAGGTAAACCCTTTTTCCTTATATACATTGATGATTCCACTAATCATAAAGCTGCCTCTCAACTTCCATACAGAGCCTACCGAAAATTTCTTCCGGCGCGCCCTCCATGGTGGCTCCCGCCGCCATCACATGGCCGCCGCCTTTATATTTCATGGCAATCTCCGCCACATTTACCTTTCCATTCGAGCGCATACTTACCTTCCAGGTGCTGTCTTCATTTTCATAAAGGAAAATTGCCGCTTCCACGTCCTTTGTCACCCTGAGCTGATTGACAATACCGTCAAGATGCTTGGGCAGGACATCAAAATACGCCATTTCCTGCCGGCTTATAGATGTGGCAATCACCGCACCATCTAACAATAACTTGCTGTTCAATAAAGCCTGCCCTAATATTTTATTCTGCCCAAAGGTCTTCGTATAAAATGTGTCGTCCACAATCCGGGAAAACTCAATACCTTTTTCCATCAGGACGCCTGCCACATTCATGGTCTTTGCCGAGGTGCATGAATACTGGAATACACCGGTATCATGAACTATCCCCACATAGATGCACTCGGCAATCTCCTTCGTAATTTTGTCCTCGCCAACCAACTCAAAAACCAGCTCTGAGGTGGAGCTTGCCTGCGGAAAAATATAATTCTCATCTGCAAAATTGTCATTGCTCACATGATGATCAATGCAAATCGTCTTTTTTGCCGTCTCAAAATACTTCACGGCTTCCCCCAGACGCCCTGTGTCGCCACAGTCCTGCACAATACACAGGTCATACGTCTTGCCACTGTCACAGGCATTGCGAATCTCGTCTGCATTTTTTAGAAATTTGAATATATTGGGGATGGGTTCCAGATAAACATCCGCCTGTATCTTCGGAAACCAGGTCTTGATATAATTATATGTTGCCAGGCAGGAACCCACGCAGTCGCCGTCAGGCCTTACATGGCCTACAATGGCAACTGTCTCTATCTGTGCCAGCTGAGATGCTAAATCTCTCATAATTGAACACTCCTTACTGATGGTTCACGTCATCTATCAGTTTTGACATATTTACGCCGTACTCAATAGACTGATCCAAGATAAAGCGAATTTCCGGCGTGTTCCTCAAGTTAATGTTCTGCGCCAGCTGCCTGCGAATGTAACCTTCCGCACTCTTTAACCCTTCCACCGTATCTTGCTGCACTTTTTCATCTCCCAGCACACTGATATATGCTTTGCAGCTTTTTAAATCCGGCGCAACCTCAACGGAGACTACGGAAGTGAAAGGCGCAATTCGAGGGTCTTTAATTTCTCCCCGTATGATATTGCTCAATTCACGCTGTACTTCACCGTTGATTCTTGTATTTTTAATACTGTTCTTTCTCATATACTGCCTTACTCCTTCTTCACCAAACGCTTAGCGTGGCACCTCCACCATCGTATAGGCTTCTACCACGTCAAGCTCCTGAATTTCGTTGAAGCCGTCAAATACCAGACCACACTCATAGCCTGCCCGAACTTCCTTCACATCATCCTTAAAACGTTTCAAAGATGCAAGATCTCCCTCGAAAATCTGCTCTCCCTCTCGGGAAATACGCACCTTACATCCTCTCTGGAACGTACCGTCCAGCACATAGGAGCCTGCAATATTGCCCACGCCCGAAGCCTTGAAAATCTGACGGATTTCTGCATGGCCGAGTACTTTTTCCTCAAAGATTGGGTCAAGCATTCCCTTCATGGCTGCCTGCACATCCTCAATGGCATTGTAAATAACTTTATACAATCTCATATCTACGCCCTCGCGCTCTGCCGTGGCCTTCGCCGTAGCGTCAGGGCGAACGTTAAATCCAATGATAATTGCGTTGGAGGCAGACGCCAGGCTGACATCCGACTCGTTGATGGCGCCGACGCCGCCATGGATGACTTTCACCATAACTTCTTCATTAGACAACTTCACCAAACTCTGTTTCACTGCCTCCACAGAACCCTGTACATCTGCTTTGACAATAATCGGAAGCTCTTTGATATTTCCTGACTGAATCTGTGAGAACAAATCGTCAAGAGACATCCTGGATTTTGTATCTTCCAGCATCCGCTCACGCCCCTCGGAAATAAAGGTGTCCGCAAAGCTCTTAGCCTCACGCTCAGAATCCGTACATACAAATACTTCCCCTGCATTGGGTACATTATTCAGACCTAAAATTTCTACCGGCGTAGAAGGGGACGCCTCTTTTACACGTCTGCCCTTATCGTCAATCATAGCCCTCACCTTGCCGTAACAGCTTCCGCAGGCAATGGGCTGCCCTACTTTCAATGTTCCTTTCTGTACCAGGACAGTTGCCACTGAACCGCGTCCCTTGTCAAGCTGCGCCTCGATAACGAGCCCGCGCGCGTTGCGCTTGGGATTTGCTTTCAGCTCACACACTTCCGCTGTCAGCAATACCATCTCCAACAGCGACTCAATTCCTTCATGCGTATGTGCCGATACTGGTACAAAAATAGTGCTTCCTCCCCAATCTTCCGGAATCAATTCATGTTCTGCAAGTTCCTGTTTCACGCGCTCAATATTGGCGCTGGGCTTATCAATCTTGTTGATTGCCACGATAATCTCAACGCCTGCCGCCTTGGCATGGCTGATCGCTTCCACAGTCTGCGGCATCACCCCGTCGTCAGCAGCGACCACTAAAATAGCAATATCTGTAGCATTTGCCCCACGCATACGCATAGCTGTAAAAGCTTCATGCCCCGGCGTATCTAAAAATGTGATTTTCTCTCCGTTGCACTCAACCATATACGCACCGATATGCTGCGTAATTCCACCTGCCTCTTTGTCAATCACATGCGTGTCGCGAATAGCATCCAGCAGGGATGTCTTACCGTGGTCAACATGGCCCATAACGCAGACAACCGGCGGGCGTTTTACCATGGCGGCTTCATCTTCCTCTTCTTCTTTGAGTAATTCCGCAATTACATCCACCTTTTCTTCCATCTCGCAGATGCAGTTGAATTCCAGAGCGATCTCTTCCGCAGTTGCAAAATCAATTTCATTGTTCACGGTCACAATGTTGCCTTGCAAAAACAGCTTTTTGATAATCGCGGAAGCCTGCACCTTCATGCGGTCCGCAAACTCCTTGATCGTCATCTTCTCCGGCAGCGTAATTGTCTTAATCGTATCTTCTTCTTTCTTCTGCGGCTGCGGCGCAGGCTGTTGGTTCTTTTTACCCCTCGTTTTCTTCTCCAAGTTATCAAACCTTTCCTTCTTCCGGCCCATCAATTCTTTTTCATGACGCTGACTGTTACCTTTACGGTTGTCGCGATCCCTGCTTTCTTTTCCTCTCGTATCTTCCATAGATGACGGGCTGTTCTGATTCAGTTTATTGATTTCCTGCTCAAAGCGGCTCTTCTGCGGAGAGCGGCCATTTTGGAAATTCCTGTTATTGCGGTCCCCCTGCGGCCTGTTATTACGGTCTCCCTGCGGCCTTCCGTTTCTATCTCCCTGTGGTCTTCCGTTTCTGTCCCCCTGCGGCCTTCCATTTCTGTCTCCCTGGAACCGATTATTTCTATCTCCCTGCGGCCTGCCGTTTCTGTCTCCCTGCGGCCGCGAATTCCTGTCTCCCTGCGGCCTTCCGTTTCTATCTCCCTGCGGCCTTCCGTTTCTGTCTCCCTGCGGCCGCGAATTCCTGTCTCCTTGCGGCTTATCGTTCCGATCTGCCTGTGGCTTTGCCGTGAGCTCAACCTGGTGTCTCACCGTATTTTCCTGCGGCCTTGCGGATGCCTCTCCCTGTGCCTTCACAGTATTCTCGGTCTGTGGTTTTACCAGACGTTCCGCCTGCGGTTTTATGCTCTCCTGCGGCCTTACATGTGGTTCTCCCTGGGGTCTTGCGTTTCTGTCTCCCTGCGGCCGCGCATTCCTGTCTCCTTGCGGCCTTGCCGGACGCTTTTTCGCCGTCTTACTGTTTTGTGGGTTAAATACCGCCGTAATACTAGCTTTCTTTTTCGGCCGTTCTTGAACTTTTCTTCCTTCCTGTGAAGGCGCCTTGGCAGCATCCGGCTGTGACGGCGTTTTTATCATAGTTTCCTGGGACGGCGTCTTTTGAGGCGCATCTTTTTCTTTTGCCAAAGCCTGCCGCGGCTCTGCTGTCCGCGGCGTTTCCTTTACGCGCGCTTTTGTCTCGGTCCCTGCCTTGCGTGACGCAAACTTGTTTCTTACCATTTCAATGGCGTCGTCCTCTACAGAACTGCTTGCCACTTTCCCGGTAATCTCCTTTTCTGCAAGAAATTTAATAATTTCCTTCGACTCTATGTTCAATTCATTTGCAAGTGCATATATTCTCATTTTTGCCATACTTTTACTACCTCCGCTATTCCGTTATTCCGTTTTCTCTGTTAATCAATTTTTCCTCCAGGCTTTTGGCAAAGCCTTCATCAAGTACCGCAAGGGAGGCGCGAAACTGCTTCCCGATTGCGTTTCCCAGCGCTTCTTTTGAAGCGTATAGATAGATTGGAACTTGATAAAAGGAACATTTATCGTGAAACATCTTTTTCGTATTTTCCGAGGCTTCCTCAGACACAATCACAAGAAATGCACTGCCGGATTTTACCGCTTTCTCTGTAGAAAATTCTCCGCTTGCAATCTTTCCTGCCCTGGCTGCTAGGCCAAGCATGGATAATATCCTATCCCTTTGCAATAATTTTCATCTCCTTTGTCAAGTCCTCAATCACTTCCGCAGGGATTGCCGTTTTTAACGACCGTTCCAGCCCTTTACTTTTAATGGCCTGTGCAAGACATTCCTCATTCGGACATATATATGCCCCTCTGCCGTTCTTCTTACCGGTATTATCCAAAAGAATCTCATTTTCAGCCGTTTTAATCACCCGCAGCAATTCCTTCTTACTTTTCATCTCTCTGCATCCAACACACTGGCGCAGAGGAACCTTCTTATTCATTAGGTTTCTCCTCATAGCTGTCCTCTGATGATCCCTCGTAATCTTCAGCATAACCGCCGCCCTCTGATGATTCCTCGTAATCCTCAGCATAACCGCCCTCTGATGATTCCTCGTAATCCTCAGCATAACCGCCGCCCTCTGATGATTCCTCGTAATCCTCAGCATAGCCGCCGTCTTCGTATGATTCCTCCTCATATTCATCATACTCTTCGTAATCGTTCTCGTAGTCCATGAAGTCTCCGGCTTCCCTGGCCTGCGTCTCGCTCTTAATATCAATCTTGAATCCGGTCAGCCTTGCCGCCAGCCTTGCATTCTGCCCTTCCTTTCCAATTGCAAGAGACAACTGGTAATCTGGCACAACTACCTTAGCCGTCTTCTCTTCCGCATCGGCAATAACGGAAATGACTTTGGCCGGGCTCAATGCATTTTCAATCAGCATCGCCGCATTATCGCTCCAGTTGATGATATCTATTTTCTCTCCCCTTAGCTCATTGACAATGGCATTTACCCTGGCGCCGTTCATTCCCACGCACGCTCCAACCGGGTCTACATCCGGGTCGTTGCTCCAAACAGCAATTTTTGTCCGGCTGCCCGCCTCCCTGGAAATGCTTTTAATTTCCACAATTCCATCCTTCACCTCCGTCACCTCTGACTCAAAGAGACGTTTTACCAGTTCTGGATGCGTTCTTGATACCAAAATCTTGGGGCCCTTGGAGGTCGATTTCACTTCCAGGATATAAAGCTTGATACGCTCCGTAGGCTGGAAAACCTCGCCCTTTATCTGCTCGTTCTCACTCAAGATGGCATCTACTTTTCCAAGGTTAATGCTGATATTCTTTCCCACATACCGCTGAACAATGCCGGTCACTACGTCCTTCTCTTTCTCGTAATACTGGTCAAACAATACCTTACGCTCTTCCTCGCGAATCTTCTGTAGAATCACGTTTTTCGCATTCTGGGTAGCAATCCTGCCAAATTCTTTGGATTTGACCTCAATATTAACAATATCGCCCACATCATATTTGGAGTCAATCATCCGGGCATTGCCCAGGCTGATCTGCGTTACCTCATCCTCCACAACGTCCACGACGGTCTTTTCCGCATAGACGTGATATTCACAAGTCTCAGGATTCATGTCTACTTTGATATTGTCCGATTTGCCAAAATGATTCTTGCAGGCGGTAATCAGTGAATTCTCAATGGCCTCGAGCAATGTCTCTTTGCTGATGTCTTTCTCCTTCTCCAATATATTTAACGCTTCTAATAACTCATTGTTCATTTTTTTATCCTCCTGAATAGTTTGCTGTTATTTGACGCATATCAAAAGTCAAAGGCAAGACGAATCAATGCAATCTCTGATTTTGCAAAAGTCTTCTTGGCCCCATCATCCATCTCTATGGTTACCGTTTTATCATCATACGATTTCAAAACGCCATAAAATTCCTTCTCCTTATCAATCGCGCGGTAAGTCCGAATCTCAATATCTTTGCCAAGGCTGCGCGCATAATCCTTCTCTTTCTTCAACGGTCGGCCGAGCCCCGGAGAACTCACTTCAAAAATATAGGAACCCTCGACATAGTCTTTCTCATCAAGCAAAACGCTCATCCTCCTGCTCACAAGCTCACAGTCGTCTACCGTGATTCCTCCTTCTTTATCTATATAGGCGCGCAGATACCAATTGCTGCCTTCCTTCACATATTCTACATCTACAAGCTCAAACCCATATTCCTCCATTATAGGATCCAGCAACTTTTCTGTTTCCTGCTCATAAAACTCTCTTCTTGACATATCACACCTGCCTCTCAATTGAAACGTACGCCCCTGAACACAAAATTAAGAGTGGGCGTCTGCCCACTCTTAAGCCTCAGGTTATCTAGTTATCATATACATAATAGCACTTGATACTAGAAAAAGCAAGAAAAAAATACTGGAATTACCATTTTATTGGCAATTCCAGTATTCTCGGGTTGGGCTATTCATTAAAATAGCAAGTAGCCCGTAGGGGAATCGAACCCCTGTTTCCGCCGTGAGAGGGCGGCGTCTTAACCGCTT
>CAJUTD010000109.1:0-2099 GCA_910589635.1 uncultured Lachnospiraceae bacterium
TCTTTTGAATCTTTCAAGGTCATTCCACTGTTCAGTTGTCAAGGTCGTGTGCTGTCTGTTTCCGTGACAGCTTATGTAGTTTATCATAACTATTTGTTATTGTCAAGCACTTTTTAATTTTTTTTAAATTTGTAAGTGATGCTCTCAACAACGAACATTATATTATCATGTTTATTTTCCCTTGTCAACAAAAAATGACAAAAAAATGAAAAAATTTGTAACAGTTCAGCCATCGCATTATTATGGGCGAATCATGCTAAGTGCCCTGTGGGTATGCATGAATGAGCACATAATATCAGCGATGAGGGGAACGCCCCTTAAGCCTCAGACAGCAATTGCGTCAGCAATGGATAGCCTGCGCAGCAGGCGGTCTGTGGCTTGAATAAGGGGCGTGGGCTGAACTGTTACAAAAATTTTTAACTGTCCAGATTATGCAATTCTTTTCACTGTTCTCGTTTACTTTTTACTATATTCTCAAAAGTCTCTCTTGACATCTATCTGCAAATATGATTTAATATTCATATGAACAATTATTCATGTGTAAAACTAATTTTTCTTGAAATGATAAGGAAAACATGCTTTATCTCATAATTTCAATCATCGAATTATCATAAGGAGGAAACATATGAACGAAATAGAAAACAAAAGGCATGAGGAAAACTGTGGCTGCGGACACGAGCACTACCACGAACACCATCAAGAGCATGGGGAAAACTGTGGCTGCGGACACGAGCACAACCACGAACACCAACATAATCATGAGCATGGGGAAAACTGTGGCTGCGGACATGATCACAACCACGAACACCAACATAATCATGAGCACAACCACGAACATAATCATTCACAGGAACATTTGCCGCGTTTAGATGCATTTGAAACTGACGGTGTAAAATTAATTTGTATTGTGGAAAACTTAGGATGTGCCAACTGTGCAGCCAAAATGGAAAGCCGCATCAATGAGCTGCCGGAGGTAAACGCCGCTACTCTTACATTCGCCACAAAACAGCTGCGCGTTTCCATAACACCAAAAGCCGCCCAAAAAGAAGACGAACTCATTACCAAATTTCAGGAAATCTGCTCTTCCATTGAATCTGAGGTAACTGTGACAAAACAGCTGAACGGCCAAAAAGGAAAAAAAGCTTTGCAAAACGACGAACATACCGCCAAAAAGCACTGGCTAAATGAACAAAGGGCGGATCTTATTTCTATTATTATTGGAGCTTTGCTCTTTGCTTTTGGAGAGATTTTAGAACAGGCAGCCCTCGGCAGTCCTTGGATTGCTTCTACCGCTTTCATCATTGCGTACATTATCCTTGGAGGACAGATTGTGTTTACTGCCCTCAAAAATCTCGTCAAAGGCCAGATCTTCGATGAGAACTTCCTGATGAGCCTTGCCACCCTGGGGGCCTTTGCTATCGGAGATTTTGCTGAAGCTGTAGGCGTCATGCTGTTTTACCGAATTGGTGAATATTTTGAGGAGGTCGCTGTCTCCCGCAGCCGTTCTCAGATAATGGACGCCGTTGATTTACGCCCGGACGTTGTAAATCTCCTGGTAAAAGATTCTATAAAGGTTATTGCGGCAGAAGATGCACAGTTGGACGATATTTTGCTTGTCCGTCCCGGCGACCGCATTCCTTTGGACGGTATTATTATAGAGGGGGAAAGCAGACTGGACACCTCGCCCATTACAGGTGAACCTGTACCGGTGAAAGCCGCTGTCGGGGATGCTGTAACTTCCGGCTGTATCAACACTTCCGGCCAGTTAAAAATCCGTGTACAAAAAACACTGGAAAATTCTATGGTGACAAGAATCCTTGATTCCGTTGAAAATGCCGCCGCAAGCAAACCCAAAATCGACCGTTTTATCACAAGATTTTCCAGGATATATACTCCCTTTGTTGTGGCAGTAGCACTTGCCACCGCCATTCTTCCCTCTCTGTTTACCGGTAACTGGGAGCATTGGATTTATACAGCCCTAACTTTTCTTGTTATCAGTTGCCCCTGCGCTCTAGTACTTAGCGTACCGCTTGCCTTTTTCTCGGGCATTGGCGCAGGCTCAAAGAAAGGAATTTTATTTAAAGGCGGAGTTTCTATCG
>CAJUTD010000109.1:2109-8506 GCA_910589635.1 uncultured Lachnospiraceae bacterium
CCGCCAGCATAACTACGGCAGCAAAAAAGCAAGCGCTCACGCTTGAACCCCCGCTTGAATTAAACGAGATTGCCGGACACGGCATCCAGGCAGAGCTCTCTGTGGGGACAGTCCTTGCAGGCAACTATAAGCTGATGAAAAAATTTGAGGTAGATGTTCCTGAAAACATACAGTCATCCTACGGAACGCAGGTCCTTATGGCTGTAAATGGAAATTTTGCCGGATATTTGCTTATTTCTGACACGCTCAAACCTGAGTCCACAAATGCGATAATTTCCTTAAAGCGACTCAATATCAGAACTGCCATGTTGACGGGAGACTCTACAGAAAGCGCCCAGGCGGTAGCGAAAGAAACTGGTATTGATGAAGTGCATGCCCGTCTGCTGCCGGAAGAAAAGTTGTCCAAACTCCAACAGATCCGCAGCAAGAACGGCTCCGTCATGTTTGTCGGCGACGGTATCAATGATGCTCCGGTACTCGCTGGTGCAGATGTCGGCGCAGCTATGGGCAGCGGCGCCGACGCTGCCATCGAAGCCGCAGACGTTGTGTTTATGACTTCCAATATGCAGGCGGTCCCTCAATCCATCTCCATTGCAAAGGTGACTACACGCATTGCTTGGCAGAATGTTATATTCGCGCTGGCCGTCAAGGCCTTCGTCATGGCACTCGGGCTAACCGGACACGCATCCATGTGGATGGCCGTCTTTGCAGACAGCGGAGTTGCCATGCTGTGCGTACTCAATTCCATACGTGCGCTATACAAAAAATAAAACAATCCTATTACTCACTCTTCGCCTGTTTTACAAGCCGGCTGGTTCCCAGCCGGTCTGCCCCCAGGCGGATAAATTCTTCAGCATCGCTAAAACTGGAAACCCCTCCCGCTGCCTTTATCTTTACATCCTTTCCTACATGATCTGCAAAAAGCTTTACATCCGAAAACGTGGCCCCGGATGTGGAAAATCCCGTGGAAGTCTTGATAAAATCTGCGCCTGCATTCGTCACGCTCTCACACATCTTAATTTTTTCTTCCTCTGTCAGCAAACAAGTCTCAATGATTACTTTTAAAATTTTATCTCCACAAACATTTTTTAATAGACGTATTTCTTTCTCAATCTTGTCAAACTGCCTCTCTTTTACCCAGCCCAAATTGACTACCATATCAATCTCGTCAGCCCCATTTGCAATAGCGTCCATGGCCTCAAATTCTTTTACGGCTGTCGTATGGTAACCATTGGGAAAACCGATCACCGTACAGACCTTCACTTTCCCTGCAAGATACTCTGCCGCCCGCTTTACATAGGAAGGCGGAATACACACAGACGCCGTAGCAAATGTCACTGCATCGTCACAAATCTGCCTGATTTCCTCCCAAGTCGCTGTCTGAGCCAGCAAGGTATGATCTACTTTTGACAAAATGCCTTTTCTTTCCATCTTCTTTCCTCCACGTTTAAATATTTTACAATTATAAAATCTTTCCCACTATAAGACTCACGCCAAATCTATGATTATGCTTTCAACCAATCATCCATCCGATTGCTTCACGGATATTGTCTACACCGATAATCTTAATGCCTTTCACGTCATTCAATCCCGGAATACTAACCTTCGGCAAAACGCAAGAGGTAAACCCCAGCTTTTTTGCCTCAGAGACACGCTGCTGCGCCATATTTACCGCACGTACCTCCCCGCTCAGCCCCACTTCGCCAAAACAGATCGTTTTCTCATCAATGGCATGATCTTTATAGCTGGAAGCGAGAGCCATAACGATTCCCAAATCAATTGCCGGCTCATGCATACGGATTCCGCCGGCAATATTGACATAAGCATCGCTGCCCGACAAGGATAGCCCGCCCCTCTTTTCCAGTACGGCCATCAGGAGGTTGACCCTGTTTAAATCTGTTCCCGCCGCCGTCCTTCTCGGTATTCCAAAATTACTGTGGCATACGAGCGCCTGAATTTCCACAAGAATCGGCCGCGTCCCTTCCATAGAACAGGCAACGATAGAGCCCGAGGCACCCTGCGGCTTTCCATTGAGCATAAACTCAGAAGGATTCTCTACCTCCAAAAGCCCAGCCTCCTGCATCTCAAATACGCCAATCTCATTGGTGGAACCGAAACGATTTTTTACTCCCCGCAAAATCCGGTAGGAAGCATGACGGTCTCCCTCAAAATAGAGCACCGTATCTACCATATGCTCCAGAACTCTTGGCCCTGCCACCACGCCTTCCTTCGTCACATGCCCCACAATGAAAACGGTTATGTCTGTGCCCTTGGCAATCTGCAAAAGACGCGCTGTCGTCTCCCTTACCTGAGACACGCTTCCCGGCGCTGAGCCCACATCCTCACTGTACATAGTTTGAATGGAGTCGATTACTACAATCTGCGGCTTCCCTCGCTCAATGACCTGTTCAATGCGCTCTAAGCTGGTATCGCAGAACAATTGTAAGTGATCTGAAAACTGCCCGATGCGCTGTGCCCTCATTTTAATCTGCTGTAAAGACTCTTCCCCGGAAATATATAAAATCTCTTTTGTCTCCGCCAGATTCCGGCACACCTGCAAGAGCAATGTCGATTTGCCAATTCCCGGGTCTCCGCCCACTAATACAAGGGACCCAGGAACAATACCTCCACCGAGTACACGGTCCAGCTCCCGAAATCCTGTCTGTAACCGCTCCTTCGCCTGCATGTCAATCTCTGATATCTTCGTGGGCTTTAGCTCTTCGTTGCCGCCAGGCACACTTTTCACCTTCCCGACAGCCTTTTTTTCCACAAGTTCTTCTACAAATGTATTCCATTCCCGACAGCCTGGACATTGACCCATCCACTTAGAGGATTCGTATCCGCAGGATTGGCAAAAATACACGTTTACCTTTTTGCCCTTTGCCATAATTACTCCTTTCCAATCAGCATCAATTCTCATAGCAAAAGTAGATGTCTTGTTCTATAAGAAAGAGCACTCACACTTCTGCATGATAAGGCCCTTCCTAATAGAAGAACAAAGCGGACAAGTCCGCATCAACTCCCTAAATCCCTCATTCATGAGGGACTTGGACGGTTTGCCGCGCCGAGCACAATTGCGAAGCAATATTTTCCTCTTGTGCGAGTGCGCATATTGTTTTTTATTCTATAGGAAGACACTTTCACGCTTTAGCGTGACAAGGTCTTTCCTATAGAATGAGAAAAAGGCACCCCGCAAGCCTGCCTGTTCCCGGCTCTTGGGATACCCTTGATTCGACTTCATATTGTCACTTATCCGATTTTCTCTATCTTGACTGCGACTGGATTGTCTTCACTCAATTCCACGGAGAGGCTCAGTTTCCCTCCCAGGTTTGTCTTCATCTGCCCAGCATCTACATTATCCACCAGCACCTTATACTCCGTCTGCTCTTCCAATTCCAATGTGATCTGCGCATCTTCCGGTCCTTCCACCTGGAATGTTACGCCGCTGTCTGTCACCAAAAGCTGACTCACTGCGGTTCCCGGTACGGATTCATACACGAACATGCCATTGCGTTCAAGTTTGGTAATTTCTTTAAAAGTCTTGACCTTATACAAATCTCCGCCAAACTCAAAATTATCCAGCTTTGATTTGGAATTCAGCTTATAGTTTCCAAAGCTAAGTGTCTCATTATTATCCGTACGGATCAATTCTTCTACTACAGCCATTTTACTTTCCTCCTGTTGCCATCTGTGCCTTTCGCAGTGCACTCAGAATCCTTCGGTTTCTTCGTTTACGGGCATTCGCCCTATCGTTTCTGCCGGAAACAAATTCGCTTATATGCAAGCATAATGCTTATTTATTTCTGGCAGAAAAGCACTGCTCATTGCTTTCGCAGATATTATAACATACCCCTCCCCTTTCGGCTAGTCCAATCTTTATCTTATTTCCATTTAATTGTAGTATCTTTCTTAATTTTCTTCGAGAAATCAAAATCCCATTTGCCAGATTTTTCAGGCTTCAATACCGGTTTCTTAGCACATTTACCGCTCTTTACCGTCTGTGTCGCAAACACCTCTCCCTCGTACATAAACTTTACAGTATACTCCTTGGGCTTGACGTCTATCGGATTGTCGCCCGGCGTTGTACCAGGATTACTCGGTGTTGGGCTCGGGTTACTCGGCGTTGGGCCTGGATTACTGGGTGTTGGATTCGGGTTACTCGGTGTTGGGTTCGGGTTACTCGGCGTTGAGCCTGGATTACTCGGTGTTGGGCTCGGATTACTCGGTGTCGTTCCTGAGTTATTGCCTGACGCTGTACTTCCCTGGGTTCTTGTTCCGCTGGAAGTTCCTGTACTTTCATAACTGCTGCTTGATGACGATGATGAACTGTCACTCTGGCTGTCCGTGTCATCTGTGCCATCTTCCCAATCGTCCTCATCCACAGACTCTACATCATCTGCATCTTCCGTATCGTCCTCAATGTCTGTATCCTCCATGTCCTCCTCGGCATCAACATCTTCTTCCTCCCAGGATTGTGCTTCCTCAACCAATCCGCTCAAATCATCCTGAGTTGCCCCGGTAATCGGCGCATTACGCTGCGAAAGTTCCAAAAGGAAATTCAAAGCCTGCAAAGGAAGCATCTCATAATCAATTTCAGCAGGCTCCGACAAAAGCGCACCAGAGGTAACACTGCCTGTACAATCTGCCTCTTCTCCAGCATTAATCATAATCTCTTCCCCAACAGAGCCGTCCTCACGCAACGCCCCCATCGCAACTTTACCTGAAAAAACAGAGACTTTCGTGTAAATTTCATCGTCTTCATCAGACTCTGTTTCAACGCGGAAAATTGTACCACGCACAGCCATAACAGAGTTTGGCGAATTAACCTCATAAGTGGAATCCGTGCTCAGTGGATTCTGAATCTCGCTTGTTATCGCGCCCTGCTCTAATTGAATTTTCGTCTTGGAATCCGCCTCGTTGCCAGCAGCCTCAATGGCAAGCACACTGTTTTCCTCAACCATCACATACTTATCGTCATCCAATTTCAGACGCATAGAACTGCCGTCCGCCACCGTCAGTCTGTCACCGGACTCCAGATAAAGGTCTTCTGCGGCTTTGATATTCCCGGCGCCTTCACGCTCAATATCTGCGCTTCCCTGCAACTCATAAATAAGAATAGAGCGATAGAACTCCTGCCCTTTCATAAAATGGGTTGCCGCCAGCGCAATTCCTGCAATAGCCACAGTTGCTCCGCAAAGGAGTGCAGCTATCTTCATTCCTTTTGATTTCTGCATGATAATCCCCCTGTCCTATTGTTTCCGAAAATCATAGTCTCCGCTGTCTGGTACATAAATTACCGTTCCGCCTTTATAAACAGTACTGTCTCCTACGATTTTCCATTTTCCTTTGCCCAGTTTATAAGCCGTTCCTTTTTTCAGTGAATAGACTCCATTTTTCTCAATTCCGTCACGCACCCAGGTCTCATTTACTGTTATCTTATAGGAGACTTTATTCCCCGCCAAGTCCGTCGCAACAATCTTATGCACTGCATTATCCGGCTGAATCGTATATTTCCCCTTCTTAGGCTTTGCTTTTTTACCGTCAATGGTTACCGTGTCAAGATTATCGTCTTTGACTGTAAACTTCGCTGTACCATAAGAGTCACGTCCATCCTTTATGCCAGAAATCACCGGTGCTGTGGTATCAATAACGATTCCCTGGGAATTCGCGTATGTGGTATTGCCCGCGCCGTCGCTCGCTTTTGCATACAAAACATACCTTCCATCAGATTTCAAAGCCACTACAGACGCACCGTCTTTCCATTTTCCGCCAATCTTCTCTTCAATCTCCTGGGGCGTATAATTCCTGTCCTGTGAGAAGAGGTCTTTGTCTGCAAGATAATAGCTAACTTTACCTTTTCCTTCTGCGCCCTGTGCTTCAGACGCTTTGAGTTTTAACTGCTGCGCTTTGTTAAATATCAATTCAAATGAAACTTTACCTGAAAAGGATTGCCAATTATATTCTGTGCCGTCTAAAGATATCTCCATCCTGGGAGGCTGTACCGGCGTCTCCTCTGAAGATTCCTTCTGGAAACTTACCGCAAGGGTAATATCATACGCAGGCATAACGAAACATCCGTTACCATCGCCGCCCATCGGTACCGTAATCTGCTCGCCATCTGCATCATCTGCTTTGCGGTAAGTAATGATTTTTGTCTTATAACCGGCTGCCGGGTAAGTTTCTACCGTAACTGTCTGCCCTGATAAAGCCTTATCTACTTCTTTTCCATTAATTTTAGCAGCATAAGAGCCGTTCTTTGCCTCCGTGCAATTAATTGCATACTCCTGCGTTTCATCGCCTCCAGGCTCATTTCCTCCGGGTTCGTTCCCGCCTGGTTCATTTCCTCCAGGCTCATTTCCTCCGGGTTCGTTCCCGCCTGGTTCATTTCCTCCAGGCT
>CAJUTD010000110.1:0-6013 GCA_910589635.1 uncultured Lachnospiraceae bacterium
CAATCCCTCATAACGGAACTTAGAAGCATTCCAGGAATAATCGTTCGTCATAGCGCGGTCAATCATCTGATTCCACTGGCGTTTCTTGTCAAAGAAAATATGCTTGGAATAGTTTATGATATTCAGCATCTCCTCTCCATTGTAGTTGGTAAAGGAGAAACCATCGCCTACATTATCATATTCATTGTACGGCTGTACCGTGTCTTTGAGCCCGCCTGTCTCACGGACAATGGGGATTGTGCCATAGCGGAAGGAAATCATCTGAGTCAGACCACACGGTTCAAAGCGGGACGGCATCAGGAATGCATCCGCGGCGCCGTAAAGCTTATGTGCCAAATCATCGGAATAACAAATATTTGCAGAAATCTTATCCGGGTATTTCCATGCAAAATGCCGGAACATATTCTCGTACTGTGGGTCTCCGGTGCCGATTACAACAAGCTGCGTATAATCATCGACAATCCGTTCAATCACATAATTGATAAGATCCAGTCCTTTCTGGTCTGTAAGGCGGGAAATCAAACCAATCATGTAACGCTTCTTGTCCACTGCCAGGCCGAGCTCCTCCTGCAATTTCTCTTTGTTCATGAACTTCTTCTTGCGGTGGTTTGACGCGTCATAATTGACATATAATTTCTCATCTGTCGCCGGATCATATGCCTGATAATCAATACCGTTGACAATCCCCTGCATATCCATATGCCTTGCCGCAAGCAATCCGTTCAGGCCCTCGCCATAATAATCCGTCTGAATTTCCTGAGCATAAGTGTCGCTGACCGTGGTAATATAATCCGCATACACCAGGCCGCCCTTCAACATATTGGCATCTTTCTTAAATTCCAGCTTATCCGGCACAAACATGTTATTCGGGAAACCGGTCAGTCCTTTGACTGTCTTCACATCCCAGATTCCCTGGAACTTGAGGTTATGGATCGTCATAATGGATTTCATACCCCAGAAGAACATATCTCCCTGGAACTCTGTATTCAGATATACCGGAATGAAGCCGGTTTCCCAGTCATGGCAGTGAATAATCTGCGGCTGGAAATTGATTAATGGCAGCATAGACAGCACCGCCTTGTCAAAGAAAATAAATTTCTCCATATCAAAGCGGATATCCCCATAAGGCAGGAAACAATCAAAATACTCCTGATTATCAATAAAATAATACGTGATGCCATCCATCTTGTACCGCAAAATACCTACATACTTGTTCTGGATGTAATTTCCGCAGCTCATATAGAAATGTGTCACGTACTCAAACTGATTCCTCCAATGCTCCGGGATACAGCTGTAATTCGGGATAACTACCCGGATATCCCAATCATTCTTGTCAAACTCCTTGGGCAATGCACCACACACATCGGCAAGTCCGCCAGTTTTAATAAAAGGTACGCATTCCGATGCTGCAAACAGAATTTTTCTCATAACCTATCCTCCATATATTTTTTCTATATCGTATCCAATGCCTGAGACAAATCCGCAATGATATCTCCGGCATTTTCAATTCCTACTGACAAGCGGATCAAATCCGGCGCCACGCCTGCTTCCACAAGCTGTTCATCCGTCATCTGGCGGTGTGTATGGCTTGCCGGATGAAGCACGCAAGTCCTCGCGTCCGCTACATGGGTGACAATCGCAATCATCTTTAACTTATCCATAAATCCTACCGATACCTCCCTGCCTCCTTTTAATCCAAAGGAGATAACTCCGCAGGTGCCGTTCGGCATATATTTTTCTGCTAAAGCATGGTATTTATTCTCTTTGAGTCCCGCATAATTGACCCAGGCCACCTTCTCATGGCTGTTTAAAAATTCTGCCACTTTCGCGGCATTCTCACAATGGCGCGCAACTCGAAGATGCAAGGTCTCAAGCCCTATATTTAACAGAAACGCATTCTGGGGAGACTGAATAGAACCCAAATCACGCATAATCTGCGCCGTCGCCTTGGTAATATAAGCTCCCTTGCCAAACTTCTGTGTATAGACGATTCCATGGTATGTGGGATCCGGCTGCGTAAGGCCCGGATATTTGTCGGCATACTTCTCCCAGTCAAAGTTACCGCTGTCCACGATGCATCCGCCCACACAGGCCGCATGCCCGTCCATATATTTTGTAGTGGAATGCGTCACGATATCTGCCCCCCACTCAAAAGGACGGCAATTGATTGGCGTAGGGAATGTATTGTCTACAATCAGAGGCACACCGTGCTCATGCGCAACTTTGGCGAATTTCTCTATGTCAAGCACCACCAACGCCGGGTTCGCAACGGTCTCTGCAAAAAGAACCTTGGTATTGGGGCGGAAAGCTGCCGCAATCTCCTCGGCAGAAGCGTCCGGGTCAACAAAGGTACATGTAATGCCCTGTTTCTTCACGGTCGCACTGAAAAGGTTGAATGTCCCTCCATAAACTGCTGAAGAACAGATCATGTGATCCCCCGCCTCACAGATATTAAAGACTGCATAATAATTCGCTGCCTGCCCGGAAGACGTCAGCATTGCCGCCACGCCACCCTCCAATTCACAGATTTTCTGTGCCACTGCATCATTCGTCGGATTTTGCAGTCTGGTATAGAAATATCCGCTGTCCTCCAAGTCAAAGAGCCTGCCCATCTGATCGCTCGTCTCATATTTAAAGGTCGTACTCTGGTAAATAGGCAGAATGCGGGGTTCTCCTTTTCCCGGCTGCCAGCCGGACTGGACGCATTTCGTCTCTATCTGGTATCCACTCATCTTGTCTCCTCCTGATGTATTATATTGCAGGGGTGTCACGGACATTCCTGCTCTCTTTTACCTAATTCTAGCACATCTGTGCCCATAAGGCTAGGAAAAAATATTTAATTGCCCTTAATCATGCACAGAAATTCCTTACTTTTTAAACTCCTTAAACAGCCATTTTGCCCAAGGTGTATAATTTTTGCTGGTCCAGCCGGAAGTTTTGCGACAGGAAGATTTCAAAAGCGCGGAGCTCTCTGCCTTATTGGACAAATTCCAGCCGATATAACTGATTTTGTTCTTCTTAAGGAATTTCATCCATTTGGCGCCCTCAGACTTATTGAGGCTTCCATTACCGGAGGCATCGCAGATAGCGAATTCTGACACAAACAGGGGCAGGCCTTTATCCAGTGCAGTCTGTGCTTTCTGGCGCAAATAATCCCCATGTGTCCCCGCATAGAAATGTAACGTATACATCAAGTTCTTATATCCTTTAAGGGGACTTTCCGCCACAATATCCACATCCTGTGACCAGTTGGGTGTGCCAATCAATATTACTGCCTTCTTGTCCTTAGCGCGGATAGCCTTGACGACCTTTTTCGCATACGTTTTAATTGTCTTCCAGGATGTTCCTCCATTTGGTTCATTACAAATCTCATAGATTACATTGGTATGATTTTTATATTTTTTCGCCATCTTTTTGAAAAAAGCTAATGACTGTTTCTCATATGTTCTGGGGTTACCGTCGCTTAAAATATGCCAGTCAATAATAATATAAAGCCCAGCCTTCGTGGCATACTGCACTCCCTGGTCGATTTTTTTCTCCAATGCCTTGCGATTGGCAGCGTCCCCAGTACAGTAACCGTTGTATTCCGAAGTGTACACTGCAAGCCTTACGGCATTGATTTTCCATTTCTTCTTCATCTGGGTAAATGATTTTTGATTCACATAACCTGGATACCAGGAGAGCCCATGTGTGCTCACACCTTTCAGCCGTACCGGCTTTCCCTTATCATTCACCAGCTGGGTTCCCTTGACCTTGAGCGCTGGAAGCTTTGCCGCATGAACCGGCGTGCAGTTCAATGTCAACACAAAGATGACGATCAGCAGGCCCAACAGATAGCGCCATTGTTTCTTGCTATTCTCCATATCGTTACCATCCTTCCCTATCCCTTAAAAATCTCCAAAGCTGTGCTTAGATATTACATGGATTATGCCATTCAAAGGAGGCTGCCTTTTGGCAGCCTCCCGGCTATTACTTTTTGATTTTGAGTTTTTTGCTGCTGCTCCAGCAGGAAACATATTTCGTTTTACCGGTCATTTTATAACATCTGATGCGCACATAAGTTGTTTTGCCCTTCTTCATGCCGGCAATTGTCTTGGACACTTTTTTGTTCCCGGAAACTTTAATGGTCTTGGCTCCTTTAAATTTCTTGCTGGTAGAATACTGAATCTCATATCCAGCAGCCTTTTTATTCCTCGTCCATTTCACAGTAAGCTTTCGGCCCTTAACATTCTTGACACTGGTAAGCTTATTGACCGTGAGACGTATAATCGCCTTTGACGCAGAGACCTTACTCTTAACACTTCCTTTATACGCATATACCTGGTACTGGTATGTCGTACCATTTTTATTCTTCACACTGGCATCCGTCCAGGATGTCGTCGTGCCTTTCTTAATGGTCGCAACTTTCTGGAACTTGCCTTTTCCTGTCTTGCGGTAAACGTAATAACCGGACGCATTGGCCGTCTTCTTCCAGCTGACTTTGATGCCCTTGCTTTCATTCGTAAGACCTGAAATTACAGGCTTGGAAGGCGTGGTTACCTTCGCAGACTTACACTGTGTACAAATATTATTCTTATATACGTGCGCCTCTGTCTTGCTAAATTCGCAAACCTTACAGCTTACAGTATGCTTTCCGTTGCCATTGTCCTTATATGTAACAGAATGGCTGCCTGTCTCGCTGTAATCACAGGCTTCACAAGTTCCAGTATGCTTCCCATTGCCGCTGTCTTTGAATTTCAGCGTATGGGCTTCTTTTCTAACATCATCGCCATCCTTGCACACCATGACATGCGTACCGTCGCCATTGTCTGCTACATGCGTATAAACATGTTGGTGGGACGCCGCATCTGCCTTGGAAACTGCCAGCCAGCTGATTACCGGCGCCTGCGCATTCTTTGCTGTCAATGTATAAGTCACCAGCTGCTCGGTGTCCAGCTTGAACGATGCCGAATGTATATAGTCGCTATTGCCGCCAAGGTTGATAACGCCTGCATCCTGCGACTTGCCTGCAAAATTGATTGAAGCCGCCATATTGCGGGAATTGCCCCACCATTCGCGGTGCCCGGAAATAAGTTTATAATTTCCTGCCGGCAGAGTAAACGCATAAGATAAAGTTTCTCCTATCTCATTATTCTTGCCATATATTCCGGTAGCCGCCATATCTGTTGTGTCCGTATAGCCTTTTGTCTGGGCATCGCTATCCACCAAGCCCCAGCTATTGCTGTCCGTCTTCTTCTGGTCATATACCTTATTCAAAAGTTGATCCCCGATCTTCGCTTTGACTGCCTCGTAAGGCTCTGTCGTGGCAACCTTTGACGGATCCGCCTCCACACTGTCAATAAAATATACCGTACCGGAAGGAATCACCTGCCCAACGGGTACCGATACAGTCAGTGGCATACCCCATGGAGTTACGCCTCCCCACACTGTTCCGCTGATGCTCGATGCGCGGAATTCCGTACCGTCAAACTGTGACGGGCTCGTATTCCAGATTACATCCTTCTTAACGACAGCTCCGCTGGCCGTTTCCACATCCACCTGAGACGGCAGATTTTTGACAGCTTCATCGATGTCACCTGTAAGCAAAACCGGTATAGCCGGAATCTCTGTCTTAACAGCGACAACTACGCTGTCATTCGCTTCCCGGCGTTCTCCCAGTGCGTACAATGCATCAATCTGCAACTTTCCTGATTTCACAACCACTTTAATCTCATGGCTCCCAGAGGAAAGGTCAGACAGGACGTATGTCTCCCCGCGGACAGGCGATGCCAGCGTACTTACATCCTCGCCCACAAGCACATTGTCCATATAGATGTCCAGCTTTGCCGTCCCATCATTCGTACCGAGAATAGAAAAACCGCTGCCTTTGATGGGGAAACTAAACGCTGCACCCGGTGTGTCAGTGACAGACATTGTACGATACCAGTTGTCTGCACTTCCGCTGCCCGGATTTTTAATTTCCCAAGTTCCCTCGTACGATACGCAGTCATCCTGCCCATCGACCATAGAAACC
>CAJUTD010000110.1:6071-8440 GCA_910589635.1 uncultured Lachnospiraceae bacterium
TATCAAAATACACCTGATTCCAGGTAGAACTCAACTTTACACGGCCGGAAAGCATTGGCGTTGCATCTTTGTAGGAGGTAACCATTTTATTATCAATAATGACTCTGACCGTATCGCCAAACGCAGCTATCCTGACATTGTATTTCCCCTGGGCATTTGACTTGACAGCTCCCTCTGCCACCACCTTATCAATACGGTACAACTTCCATGTCCCGCTTCCGTTCAGTTCCAGACTGTAACCACTGTTATTCCAGTTCATACCAGACTGTGAACGGACGGTCAGGCGTGTCCAGACGCCGCTGGCGCCATTTGGTATCTCAACATCAACGGATAACATATAATCCATCCAGCGGAAATCTCCCACAATCGTTGACGGGTCACCGCCATTCCACTGTCCTACGCTGTTGGCTAATTCCTGCTTGAGCCTGCCGTTTTCTACCACCCATGCCCCATGAGTATCTAACATATAACGCGGCTCGTTCCCGCGCTCTTTGAGATAATTGGCAGGCTCCTCTTTGTATTCAAAATTATCGGCATACAATACATTGTCCGTTGTCGTTCCGTTGTTACGGCCCGTCTTATCCGTGTCCAGAACAGCCCTGTCATCATTATGGATATCATCTACCGGTGCGCGCTCCGGCTCTGTGTCCAATGTAGTCGCCGTGGATACACTGTACGCCGGCACAGTCAAATACCAGCCGTCCGACCGCTTTTCAACCGTTCCCATATCCTGTAAATACTTATCTGTCTCCGTAACCCAAAGATTCAGCTTATCCGCAGAGAGAGCCATATCCTGTTCTTTGATTAAGAACGATTTGGCGTTGCGGGTATTATTCACAATAACAACTGAGAAATCCTTCTTATCGGGAGATGCAAGCGTCATATACCCTGCGTCTCCATCAATCCCTGCTGTGGCGTGCTCGTTGTCGGAGCCGGCAAAAGCAGCTCCCGTAGCATTGGTAATCACACGCCAGATATCGTCAGTGTCAGGCTCACTGTCCTCCCAACCGGTCTTGGCAAATTTAGCAAAATGCTCCAACATATAAAGCGCCGGGTCATAATGGATATAACCACTCCAAGGATCCCTTGCACTCAACAGCTCCTTATGTCCATACTGGATTCCTTCATAGAAAGAACCAATTGCCGGCTGGAACATGTAATGCGTCCGGCGTGATGAGGAAAATGCCGTAATAAAGCTATCCATCAGAGCAAGCGGGCTCTGATAGCCGCCGATGGAATTGGCGCCGTATTCAATTGTCTTATTTTCCTGTAACTCTGAGTAGCCAAATGTTGCACAGCCCTCACTGTACCACACTTCCTTATCATCTTCATCCGCCATTGTCACATAATCGTCCGTAGCATTGGTGCGATAATGGAAGCCAATGATATCAACTGCATGATAGAGCTCATCGTCCGCCCGCATAGCCGGCACTATTTTAAGGCCTTTGTTCTCATCAGAGGCAATAATGCGGATATTCTTATAGGCCGCCTGAGCTTTGGCGTCTATGTATGACGGGAAACTCGTCTCGCCTTTGACCCTTTTGGAAAACCACTTGATAAACGCCGTATCTGGATTGCCCGTCTCATTCTTATCGGGATTGATAAAATCCACCATGTAGCCATACTTCTCATAGGCGTCAAATACCGTTTCTTTGTACCATTTGTACGCTGCCTCATAGCCTCCGCCGCTGCTCGACCACTCTTTGCCAGCTACCCATTTCGGCATCTCCCAGCGCAGAATGCTGACCTTGACGTTCGGATTAATCTTCTTGGCGTCCGCAGCCATCACAAATCCCGGCGAGCGGGAAGCATCAGCTTCTTCATTCTCATAACGCATGGTACACGCCTCTGCACCGGTGGAATTGTTACCGTCATTTCCCATCTCCATCTTGATATGGGTAAACAGCGGATATTTCCCACCAAATAGATACTGCATCATTTCCTGATACTTTTCAGGGTTTTCGTACTTGTAATCCAAAAGCAGGTTACTGGTACTGTTACCGTTGAGCATTCCGAATCCTTTGTAAGACAGCCCGTTCGCCTTACCAACAGCCGCCTGCACGTCGCTTCCCTTGATGGTTACCGTATAATCCGCCACTGGATCTGCTGCGTGGACGGTATCGCCCATCGTCTGGAAAGAAACAGCCATGACTGCCGCCAGGGCAAAACTTAGGATTCTCTTTCCTTTGATTCTCATAAAAATCCCTCCCATTTTATATTTTAAAATTTGCGCGTATCGCGCCTTTTGTGGAACTTCCACATATTGATTTAATTATAAACTGTATAACATAGTAAAATCAACAGAAATTTTCACTAAAGTTCTCATCCGTTCAAAAGGTTTCCATAGCGAAGCAATGGAAACAACATGC
>CAJUTD010000111.1:0-4624 GCA_910589635.1 uncultured Lachnospiraceae bacterium
GCCTGCGCAGCAGGCGGTCTGTGGCTTGAATAAGGGGCGTGGGCTGAACTGTTACTTTCTTAAAAAGTTTTTAAAGAAAAAAACTTGCAAATACAGGAAATATATGTTACAATGACAAAGCTGTTGCGTAGGCAATAGCAAGGACAGGAAAATCAGTTTTTAGATTTAAAATAGAGAGTGAAGAGGTGAAAACATGAGAGAAGGAATCCATCCGGCATATCATCAGGCAACCGTAACATGCAACTGTGGAAATACATTTGTGACAGGTTCGACCAAAGAAGATATCCACGTTGAAATTTGTTCCAAGTGCCATCCGTTCTACACGGGACAGCAGAAGACTGCTCAGGCTCGCGGACGTATTGATAAGTTCAACCGCAAGTATGGCATGAACAATCAGTAATGTTAAAGTTCAGTTGAACCGAAAGAGGATGTCTTTTATTTGGGACATCCTCTCTTTTCGTATCAAGGGGAAGTGCTATTTGCAGCTTTACGATTGTATTTTAGGAAGAAAGGATGTGAGGAAATTGGCTTATTCAGGGATCGGTGGGCAGGCCGTTATGGAAGGCGTAATGATGAAATATAAAGACACATACGCCGTGGCAGTTCGTAAACCGGATCAAGAAATTATCGTAGAGAAAAGAGATTATCATGGAATCTGTAAAAATAAAACACTTAGGAATCTTGTTTTTGTGCGGGGAATCATAAGTTTTTTGGAATCTATGGTATTAGGGCTGTCGACATTGACTTTTTCCGCTTCTTTCTTTGAGGATGATAACAAAAGTAAGGAGGCAAAACCGAGAAATGAGAAGAAAGAGAAGGCAGAAATGGGCTTTACGATTGCATTGTCTCTGGTGCTTGCCGTGGCAATCTTTATGGTGCTGCCATTTTATGCCTCTTTGTTTTTCCAGAAATATATTCCTTCTGAAACCTTGGTGATACTCATTGAGGGAATTCTACGGCTCTTTATCTTTTTTGCTTATATTTTGTTGATTTCCAGAATGGAAGATATCAAGCGGGTGTTTATGTACCATGGAGCAGAACATAAATGCATAAACTGTATTGAGCATGGTCTGGATTTGAATGTGGAGAATGTGAAAAAGAGTTCCAGGGAACATAAACGCTGCGGAACGAGTTTTCTGTTTTTTGTGGTAGTTATTGCCATTATCGCGACTATGTTTATTCGAGTGGATTCCAGGCTGCTAAGACTGGTGTTCAGGATTGCTATTATTCCGCTGATTGCAGGGATTTCCTATGAATTTATTCGTTTGGCTGGAAGAAGTGATAATGCAGTTATCAATTTGCTCAGCAAGCCGGGCTTATGGATGCAAAAACTAACGACCAGGGAGCCAGATGAGGAGATGATTGAGGTTGGCATTGCATCTGTGGAGGCAGTATTTGACTGGAAAAGCTATGTAAAGACGGTAAGGGAGAGTGAGGCGGTATGACATTTGAGGGCGCATTGCAATATGGAAAAGGAATTTTACAAGATGCAGATGTAGCGGATTGTGAGCTGGATGCGTGGTATCTTATGGAATATGCCTGTAAAATTGATAAAAGCTGGTATTATATGAACAGTACGGATGAGATGGAGAGCGGCAAATTTTTGGAGTATGAGCTTCTGTTGAAAAAGCGCGCAGAGCGGGTGCCGTTGCAATATATTACCGGAAGCCAGGAATTCATGGGGTTGGAATTTAAGGTTAATTCTCATGTACTGATTCCGCGCCAGGATACGGAGACTTTAGTGGAGGAAGCGCTAAAGATGCTTGAACCGGGCATGTCGGTGTTGGATTTATGTACTGGTTCCGGTTGTGTGATAATTAGTCTGCTGAGACAAAAGAGGTTGTTTGGGACAGCGAGCGATATCTCAAAACAGGCTCTTTTGATTGCCAAGGAGAATGCCAAGAATAATCGGGTAGATGTACAGTTAGTGCGCAGCAATTTGTTCCAGAATATTATAGGAAAGTATGATATGATAATTGCTAATCCGCCTTATATCCCCACAGAGACGATTGCGTCGTTAATGCCGGAAGTAAAGAATTTTGAACCGGTGGAGGCATTGGATGGCGGAGAGGATGGATTGGATTTTTATAGGAAGATTGTAAAAGAGAGCGGGCAGTTTTTAAAATCTAACGGTTATTTGTGCCTGGAAATCGGTCATGACCAGGGAGGCAGGGTGGCATTTCTCATGGAAGAGAATGGTTACCGTAATGTGAAAGTTATCAAAGACCTTACGGGTAATGCCCGGGTTGTTCGTGGTAATCTGCCGTCAGTGAAATAGAAAGGAAGAGACATATGTTTGATAAGTTAGAGGATATTCTTCTTCGATTTGAAGAAATTATGAATCAGCTCAGTGAGCCGGATGTGGCGAACGATACGAATCGTTTCCGTAAACTGATGAAGGAACAAAGCGATCTTGCGCCGATTGTGGAGGCTTATAAGGAGTATAAGCAGGCGAAGCAGAATATCGAGGATTCCCTTGCCATGCTTGAAGAAGAAAATGATGAGGAGATGCGCGAGCTTGCCAAGGAGGAACTAAATGAGTCCAGAGGAAGAGTGGAAGAGTTAGAGAAGGAGTTGAAGATTCTGCTGCTTCCCAAAGACCCTAATGACGATAAGAATGTAATTGTGGAAATCCGTGCGGGAGCCGGCGGGGATGAGGCAGCGTTATTTGCGGCGGAAATTTATCGTATGTATGTACATTTTGCAGAGACCCATCGCTGGAAAGTGGAGACCATGGAGTGTGAGGAAATTGGCATTGGCGGTATGAAGAATGTTACTTTTATGATTACCGGACAGGGCGCTTATTCCGTGATGAAATATGAGTCCGGCGTCCATCGGGTGCAGCGTGTGCCGGAGACTGAATCGGGCGGGCGCATCCATACTTCTACGATTACGGTTGCGGTTATGCCGGAAGCTGAGGACGTAGATGTTGTCATTGATGAGAAGGACATCCGCATTGATGTTATGCGTGCTTCTGGAAACGGCGGGCAGTGTGTCAACACAACAGATTCAGCGGTGCGCTTGACACATTATCCTACTGGAATTGTTATTTACAGTCAGACCGAAAAGTCTCAGTTACAGAATAAGGAGAAAGCGTTTGCACTGCTGCGTGCGAAACTTTATGATATTGAATGCCAGAAGCAGCACGACGCGGAGGCTGAGGCCAGGAGGAGCCAGATTGGCACCGGAGACCGTTCGGAGAAAATCCGTACTTATAATTTCCCGCAGGGGCGCGTGACGGATCACAGGATCGGTCTGACGTGTCACGGATCATCGGATAAATCTTACTTTGTATAAGCTGGATAAAGTGATGAACGGCGATATACAGGAGATTGTGGATGCCTGTATTGCAGCCGACCAGGCTATGAAGTTAAGCAGCTTTGAAGATAAGGCTTGAAATGCTTGATTCCCGCGAGGCCGATAACTTTGCTGCTTGCAGTGGAGTTATCGGTTTGCTGGGTTTTTGGAGGATTTTTGTGTTTTGGTGGTGATTTTATAGATGTACTGAGAGCCTGTCTCTGCAATTGGAGCGATATTAATGTGTTTGGGTGACGTTTCCTTACATCTGTACCCCATGAACAGCAGCGAAGTTCTTAAAAAAGTCTTAAAGTAGAATAATTTTCATTGTCTCTCAGGAAGTCTTGTGCTATAATGCAATTTGACAATGTGCAGAATAATGTAAAAGGCTGTATTTAGTGTATAGATATAATGTCAAGCACTAGATACGGTAATCAGAGTAAAAGGTGGTTAGCATGAGAGACAAAGTGAAAGAGCTTTTTTATCGTTACCGGCACGGCTGGATTTTATTATATCTGGTTATCTATCAGATATGGTTTGTCTATGTAGAACGTACGGTGACTAGGCGTTTCCACATCGTACATATGGCAGTGGATGATTATATTCCTTTTATAGAAATATTTATTGTTCCGTATCTGCTATGGTTCGGATATGTAGCGTTTGCAATTGCATGGTTCTTTTTTAAGGACGTACAGGATTTTTATAAAATTTGTACGTTTTTGTTTGTAGGTATGACGGTATTCCTTGTCATTTCAACGGTTTACCCAAATGGGCATTATCTGAGGCCGCGGGTGTTTGAGAGGGATAATATTTTTATCTCAATGGTCAAAGGGCTGTATATGATTGATACGCCTACGAATCTGTTTCCAAGTCTTCATGTGTATAATTCCATTGGCGTACAGCTGGCAGTTATGCACAGCGATAAGCTGAAAGAGAAGAAGTGGGTTAAAAGAATATCTTTTGTTTTGATGTGTATGATAATTGCTTCTACAATGTTCTTGAAGCAGCATTCTGTATTTGACGTGGTTACCGGATGTGTGATGGCGCTTGTTATGTATACGTTCGTGTATGCAAGAGAATGGCAGTTTGGCAGGCGGCATGCATATGAGGGGCAATACCGTGAGAAGACAAGGTACAGAGAAATTTGAGTATGATACTCAAAATATATAAATGAAAGGAAAAGGTTATAATGTTAGAAGAATTAAAAAGTTTAAAAGGAATTGGAAGAGTAAAAGCTATACAAATAAAAGCTATATGCGAATTATCAACTCGAATGAATAGACCAAGTAATTATAGGAAGATACAAATAAAAAGTCCAAATGATATA
>CAJUTD010000111.1:4634-8335 GCA_910589635.1 uncultured Lachnospiraceae bacterium
GTGGATGTTGATGAGGCATTAAAACGTCTGGGGGGCAACGAAGCATTTTATAAGAAAATGCTGGGGCGTATTCAATCTATGTTGGAAGAGACAACGGTAGATCCGGAATTTGACGCTAATGATTATCAGGGAGTGATTGAGAGCGCACATGCTATCAAAGGAGCTACGGGCAATCTGTCACTGACACCGCTGTACAAGGCATATACGGATATTGTAGATTTGCTGCGTCAGGGTAATCCAGAGGAAGCAAGGAAAATCATTGTAGATATCCTTCCAGTGCAGGCAAAGATTCTGGAAGTAATCAATAAGTATCAATAAAGAAGTTTCCAGAGAATTCACATATTTTCTGCTTTTTCGCGATATAATGGAATAAATGCCAAAAAGGAGCAGATAGTATGTGCGGAATAGCAGGGTTTTATCATAGAGAAAAGGATTACGAAAAGGATGGGACGTATTACCGCTCCATCCTTGTTGCTATGCACGAAAAATTGAACCGCAGAGGACCGGACGATGCGGGCGTTTATTTAAGCGGGCAGTGCGGGTTGTCACACAGCCGTCTTTCCATTATCGACTTATCTGGAGGGCATCAGCCTATGGTACGCAGGCAGGGGGAACGCGTCTGTGCCATTGCGTATAATGGAGAACTGTACAATGCCAAAGAGTTACGCGCAGAGTTAAAAGAGAGAGGATGGTGTTTTGAGACCTCCTGTGACACGGAAGTGATTTTATTGGGATTTATGGAGTATGGAGTAGAGATAGCCTCCAAACTGAACGGCATTTTTGCCTTTGCCATATTGGATGAGAGAGAGGATATGTTATACCTCTTCCGCGACCCCATGGGTGTGAAGCCTTTATTTTATATGAAGAAAGATGATGAGTTGATTTTTGCCTCGGAGCCGAAAGGGATTCTTGCACATCCGGCGGTAACAGCGGAACTTGACAGGGAAGGTTTGAATGAAGTTTTCGGCATCGGACCGGCAAGGAGCGCAGGCTGCGGTGTTTTCAGAGGTATGAAAGAGGTGTGCCCGGGAGAATATATTACTTATGGAAAGAAACGGGCATTACAGCGGAAAGTCTATTGGAAGCTGGAAAGCTGCCCGCATACGGACAGCTATAAACGGACGGTCGAGACCGTCTCCGAGCTGGTGCAGGATTCCATACGGCGGCAGATGGTATCGGATGTGCCCATCTGTACATTTTTGTCCGGCGGTGTGGATAGCAGCCTTGTGTCTGCGGTGTGCGCAGCGGAACTGAAAAAGCAGGGCAGAAGGCTCACGACATTTTCTTTTGATTTCGTAGACAATCAGAAAAATTTCAAGGCAAATGCTTTCCAACCTTCCCAAGACCGGCCGTATGTAGAGAAAATGGCATCATATATCGGTTCTGAGCATCATTTTCTGGAGTGTGATAATGAACATCAGATAGAAATGTTGTTTGATTCGGTAAAGGCGCATGATTTGCCGGCAATGGCGGATGTAGATTCTTCCATGCTGTATTTCTGTTCCCAGGTGAGCAAAAGCCATAAGGTGACGCTGACTGGAGAGTGCGCCGACGAGATTTTTGGCGGTTATCCATGGTTCCACAAAGAGGAATGTTTTCAAGCAGATACGTTTCCTTGGACGATGGATCTCTTTCCCAGAAAGGAACTGCTTGCAGATGAATTTTTGGAATTTCTGCGCATGGATGAGTATGTGAAAGAGTGCTATCAGAAATCCATAGGAGAGACGCCAAAATGCTCAGAGGACAGTCCCAAGGAGGCGAGACGACGGGAGATTTCCTGGCTGAATCTCAGATGGTTTATGCAGACGCTGTTAAACCGCATGGACCGCACTAGCATGTACAGCGGGTTAGAAGCGAGAGTGCCCTTTGCCGATAAGCGGATTGTGCAATACGTCTGGAATGTACCTTGGGAAATGAAGGCGAAGGATGGCGTGGTGAAGAACTTGCTCAGGCAGTCTGGTAGGGGGATTTTGCCGGATGAAGTGCTGTTTCGCAAAAAATCTCCATATCCTAAGACATACGATCCGCGCTATGAGAATCTCTTGAAGGGAAGAATGCGGCAATTATTGATAGATGGCAGCGCTCCGGTATTGCAATTTTTAAATAAAGATAGGGTGGAGGCGTTTCTGGCGCGGCCATCTGATTATGGCAAGCCCTGGTATGGGCAGCTCATGGCAGGTCCGCAGATGCTTGCATACTTGATACAGATTAATGCCTGGATGGAGCAGTATGAAATAAAAGTTCGTGGTTATTAATATTATAGAAGAGAATCAATATGATATTTTACAAATACCCTTCATGAAAATAAAGGGGCTGTTGCACGAAGCGATTAATAAAGTTTTCATCCGTTTAAAAGGTTTCCATAGCGAAGCAATGGAAACCTTTTGAACGAAATAATATCTTCGTGCGACAGCCTCTTTCCTTTCCATGGAATCTGAATTTATTAACAAAGTATAAATTCTAAAAATCCTATTGACAATGAAATTTGATAGTGCTATCTTAATACATAGATGTTAGCACTCTTGAAAGTTGAGTGCTAACAACAAGGGCAGGAAGGAAGATTGTGATGCAGGAGCTGGATGAACGCAAAAGGAAAATTTTAAATGCTATTATCCGTAATTATTTGGACACAGGCGAACCGGTGGGCTCCAGAACGATTTCAAAGTATTCTGATTTGAATCTGAGTTCTGCCACAATCCGTAATGAGATGTCGGATTTAGAGGAGTTAGGCTATATACTTCAGCCGCATACTTCAGCCGGCAGAATTCCTTCTGATAAAGGCTACCGCTTCTATGTAGACAACCTGATTTTAGAAAAAGACCGTGAAGTCACAGAGATGAAGGAATTCATGATCGAGCATACGGAGCGCGTGGAACAGGTATTGAAGCAGATGGCAAAGACTTTAGCGGCAAATACCAACTACACTGCCATGATAACGGCTCCGTCGTATCAGCGGAACAAGGTGAAGTTTTTGCAGCTTTCCCAGGTAGATGAAGAACAGCTTTTAGCTGTCATTGTGACCGAAGGCAACATCGTAAAGAATAAGATGATTTCTACCAGGGAAGCCTTAGATAATGAAACATTACTCAAGCTGAATATCTTGTTGAACAGCAGTCTCAACGGGTTGTCGGCAGATGAGATTAACTTGGCAACAATTGCAAGGCTCAAAGAACAGGCAGGAATCCACAGCAATATTGTAAGCGATGTGTTGGATGCTCTGGCAGGGGCTTTTCAGGAGGAAGAGGAACTTGAGGTCTATACCAGTGGTACGACAAACATTCTGAAATATCCAGAACTGAGTGATTCCCAGAAAGCAAGTGAGCTGCTGAATGCTTTTGAGGAGAAGAAGCAATTAGTCACTTTAGTAAATGAGACATTATCTTCCGGGGAACAGACGGGAATTCAGGTATATATTGGGGATGAGTCGCCAATACAGAATATGAAGGATTGCAGCGTAGTGACAGCAACATATCAGATAGGCGAAGGGATGCAGGGAACCATTGGAATTATTGGTCCCAAGCGTATGGATTATGAGAATGTCATGGATAATCTGAAGACTTTGAAAAGTCAGTTAGATTCCGTGTTTCAGAAAAACAAAGACAAATAAGTGAGCAGAGAGGTGGATGGATATGGAAGCAGCAGATAACAAAGACATAGAGACAACGACAGATAACCTGGAAGAACCTGATAATCCCATGGAA
>CAJUTD010000112.1:0-7292 GCA_910589635.1 uncultured Lachnospiraceae bacterium
ATCTGATATTTCCCTACGCGCTTCCACTAAATCCTCACAAATTTTGGTACAATACTGCCGGATTTCAGAAGAGGGCTCAATTAAATCCGGCACCATGATTGTGGAGCAGCCCGCAGCGTATCCAGCCCTGATACCATTTTCACTATCCTCAAACACAAAACACTCCTGTGGCTTACATCCAAGCCGACTGGCAGCACGCAAAAAAATGTCAGGCGCAGGTTTTCCATGCTCCACCTCTGTCCCGCTGACAATTTCAGAAAAGTAGCCACGCAGATTGGCCTTTTGCAGATTAGCCTCAATCTGCCTGGCAAAGCTGCTGCTGGCGACTGCCATGGGCATTCCTTTTTCCTTGAAAAATTCCAACATTTCCCGAACCCCTTCTTTCACCGGAACATGAACAGATAATTTCCTGCGGATTCTGCTTCTGCATTCCTCAGCAAGAGACGCTCCATCTGCAACATGATAATATCGTTCAATTACCTGATGCATGTGCTCTCCGCTAGTGCCGGAAATCACGTTTACAAAATCGCTGCCCAACTCTGTTCCCCGTTCCGCAGCCATCTCATGCCATGTTTGTTGATAAATCCGTTCTGTATCAAAGAGGACGCCGTCCATATCAAAAATCGCTCCTGTATATTTCATAATCTTCTTTCCTCCATACCATTATAATAAGCCTCAACGTACCTCAAGGGGTCCTCCCGCAAGCGAGTCCCTCCTTATGATAACAGTCGCCTACGCATCCAGAGAAATGCCGCAACACAGATGAACACCGATAGCAATGAACCTACAGGCGCTGCAAGCCCCATGGGAAACAATGTATCTGCAAAATACGCCGAAGCCAAAAACGCGCCGGGAATGCGCACACAGACAATGGAAAGGAAATTATGTAAAAAGGAAATTCCCGACATACCATAAGCGCAAAAATATCCGCTAAACGAAAAATGAATTCCTGCAAAGATACAATCCCAGATATACCCTTTCAGATACTGGCTCCCCAGCAAAATAACTGCCGTATCTTCCGTAAACATTCCCACAACCGACGCAGCAATAAACTGTGTAATCACGGACACTACAAGACCATATCCCACGGTCAGGAAGACGGCATACCGCAGAGACTGAGCCGCACGCTCGTGCTTTCCAGCGCCTATATTCTGTGCAGAAAGCGCAGAAACGGTAGACAACATCGTGGAAGGCACTAAAAACACAACTCCAATTACCTTCTCCACAATCCCGACCGCTGCCGCATCATTCAATCCTCTGCGGTTGGCAATCACGGTGATCACAATAAATGCAATCTGGATAAAACCATCCTGTAAGGCTACTGGGAGACCAACTTTCAAGATCGGGCCCAGCGTCTCCCTTTGCGGCTTAAGATGTTTCCTTTTCAGCTTTATCCCCGCTTTTTTCTTGGAAATCACAACCAGCGCCAACAATACACTGATAGTCTGGGACATTGTGGTGCCAAGCGCCGCGCCCGCCGTGCCCATCCTAAACCCACCGATAAACAGATAATCCAACGCAATATTGGCCCCGCACGACACAGCAATAAAATACATGGGGCTTTTGGAATCGCCGAGCCCTCGGAATATAGAGCTTATAATATTATATGCCGTAATAAAAGGGACCCCTATAAAACAGATCGTAAGATATGTAATGGCGCCAGCTACCGCCTCCTCAGGCGTAGACATCAGAAACACAATCTGCTTTACCAGTCCCAAAAGCAATACCATACACGCGACAGATACCCCCAAAAAGAGAGTAACCGTGTTTCCAATTGCCGACATAGCATGTTCCGGCCGCTTTGCTCCAACCGCCTTGCCAATGCTTACGGTAGAACCCATGGCAAGACCGACAATCATCACCGTCAGCATATGCATAACTTGGCTGCCCACGGATACTGCCGTAATATCGCCCACACCATTAAACTGCCCGATAATAAACAAATCTGCCATCCCATATAAAGTCTGTAAAAAATAAGACAAGAGATACGGCAGTGAAAAATATGCAATATTCCGAAATACGCTGCCTGATGTTAAATCTTTTTCCATGGTCCCATCCTTCATCAATTATTATTCGGGAATCTCACGTTTCTGAGGACGCCCCGTCAAAGCAAATTGAATAGCCGCTATAAGGACGATTCCCGCCACCGACGCAACCAATGTCGCTGCATAAAACGCAGATGTACCAGATTTCATCCAGGAAAATATAGGCGTTTTCACACGGATTACCGCCATCAAATTTGCCCCCATATGCGCCAGGAATGCACCATAAAAATGGCCTGTCTTCTCCATAAACCACGCCAATAGAATACCAAGGAGACCAGCATAGGCAAACTGCACCAGGTTCATATGAATCACGCCAAATAAAAGCGCCGACAATATCATGGCAAGCGCCCGGCTTTGATGTTCACGCTTCCTGCCCCGGCTGGTCTTTTCCTCATTATCCAATATCATCAGATCACAGAGCCTGCCATATACCACGCCGCGATATAATAGTTCTTCTAAAAAGGGAGTCAACAGGCAGGCTCCTAGAAGTTCAAGGAAGATGCCGCCCGAAAAGAGATACTCATTCACTTCCTGATAACCTTGTGAAATATCTTCCAACCCGCTCACAATAAGCAGGTTGTTAAGGGCAAACCCAACCGCTGCGCCGGCAAGGAACATCAAAATACCATTTAATGCCCGCATAACCGTAGATTTCTTTGCAATCACCAGTTCCATATGTTCCCAGAACACGGTAGGTTCATTTCTATCCTTCTGATAATAGCGTGCGATGAACGGAACCGTCACCGCCACCGACGCCGTCTGCAACGACATATACTGTTCCTTAGGATCCGCCCCCAAAAACACCGCAAGCATAGTAAACAGCGACATACTTAAATTTATCGCCACAAAATATACAAAAACTGGATAAATAATATGAAAAGATTTAAAAATAGGACTGTTCTGCCTGTCTCTCGGATTCATCTTCTTTCTCCTCTTCCGGCTTATCCAGCACCTGTTCACCGCTGGTTTCATCCTCAATTTGCACCTGCATTTGCCTTAGCTTGGCATCCTGGGCAATTGCACGCATAATCCGATTGATATCTTCCGGGGAAAACATATCAATCGCCTTCACCAAATCATCTATATTCTCCCTGTTAAACACCAGACATCCGCCTCTCTCCAGGCCGACCGTAATGCAGTTCTTAGGATTCGAGACATCTCCCAAGCATAAACGGTTGTTTTCATAATCACAGCGAAACTCCACGCCCTTATATTTTACGATGCCATTTTCATCCGCCATAAGAGAGTACGGCGCGCGGTTCCCTTTATCCAGCAATTTCTGAATCGCTTCCTCCGCCACCATATCATCAATGGTATCCTTGATATCCGGCTGTTCCATTTCCCCGGACGCCCCACTATCCATACTGTCTATCTTCATAAAACGCATCGTGCGGAAACTTCCGTTATCCACCATCACTCGTTCCTCGAACTGCTTATCTTTGTTATTGCCAACGCCCAAAATATAAGATTCGCGCTGCTCTTTCTGCTTTTCTAACGCTTCCTTCTCACGCTCTTTCAAATCCGCCTTATATTCGTCAATGGCGTTATCCACTTTATCTAAAAGCTGATCCCACTCTTTCTCTGAGAACTCACCGATAGTTTTGGGGTTCCCATCTGCTGCTTTATCCTCCGGCTTCATTCTGGCCGCATAATCGGCAACTGCCTGTGAAAAATATCCATTCCCATAACTTCCTGTACTCTGTAATCTGTCTGTCATAGCGTCTCCTTTCAAATTCAAAAAAATGGACACCCATTTCCATCTTTCCATAGAAACAAGTGCCCTCCGTAGCTAATAATTATATCGGCAATTATTGGAAAAGCTAAACCTGTTTCTTACAATTTATAGATTCATCCGCTCCAAAAGCCTCTTGCGCTTCTCGTCAAATAAAAGCTCCTTGTTATAACGGTAATACCGCTCGCACTCACACTCTTGGAGGAAGCTGACAGTGTACGGATTAGAATTTAATTCTGTTATAAATATTACCATTTCTTGACTGTTTCCAAAAGCTCCTTCCAAGAAATCAAATACATATTCGACAATTTGCAGAGCATCCTTCCGCCCATTCTCGAAAGCCTCCCTTTCCTGTTCAAACAACTCTCTTGCACACCCAAAAGCCTCCCCTGGACCACGAATATCCTTCAGCTTCAACACTTGTAGGAGACGTTCCAGAAAAGCGATTACTCGTAGATATACTTTCTCCTCCTCCCGCTTTATAAGTTCTGCTTTCTTCTTATTTTTATAATTCACATTAAATTTATTTACTATATTCTGCAAAAGCTGTTGTCCGTCCAATTCTTGTATTTCATCTTTTGTTAATTCCTTATACTCAGAGAGCATAGCAAATATCATTTCCATATAGCTTTCCGTCTGCACCGATTCCTTTAATACCTCATTAACTTTAGAAATAAGAAGTCCCAGCACACTCAGACGTTCGTCAAAAGAAGCATGAGCTACTTTTTTCAACAAAATCTCGTCCAGACTGCCTTTTAGAATCTCCTCAATCTGATAATCCGTGCGGTATTTATAATAAAGCTCCAGGTAATTAGCAAAATCCTTGGCAATCTTTGGATATTGGATATACTGCACCACAACTTCTCTATCCACTGTTTTGCCAAGTTTCTCGTATATCTTTATCAAATTTGAGAGGTCTTCCCAGCCTCTTGGAGTAGCAAAATTCCTGCCGTCTACGGTAGTCTCCATCTGATAGAAGTTCTGTTTTTTCGTATTCAGATAGGAGATAACCGCCCCATGCAATCCCTGTCGATAAGCATATTCCTTCCAGACTCCGAAATCAGCTTCCACTTCAATTTTCTTCACCCTGTCCATCGTAACGACGTCAAATTCCCGCACCGATTTATTATATTCCGGCGGATTGCCCGCGGCAACAATCACCCATCCCTGGGGAATCTTATGGTTGCCAAAAGACTTGCACTGCAAAAATTGCAGCATTGCAGGAGCCAACGTTTCCGACACACAGTTGATCTCGTCCAGGAACAATATTCCCTCCGATAATCCGGTTTGCTCCATTTTATCATAGATAGCCGCCACAATCTCACTCATTGTATATTCAGTAACCGCTAATTCCTGTGCGCCATACTTCTTTTGGGAAATAAAGGGCAGCCCAATCGCACTCTGCCGCGTATGATGCGTGATAGTGTAAGACACCAGGCCAATTCCGCACTCTTTAGAAATCTGCTCCATAATCTGCGTCTTTCCAATCCCCGGCGAACCGAGCAGTAAAATCGGCCGCTGACGGATTACCGGAATCTCGTACTCCCCATATTCATCCCTCAACAGATAGGCTTCGATGGTGTTTTTAATTTCTTCCTTCGTCCGTTTTATATTCATCTATAAACCTCCAAATTTTCTCTGGTAAGTAGCATCATTTGAAATCATTTTCCCCTAACACTAACTTAATCGCCCAGGGCGGCACGTCCACATCCTGATAATCTTCACGAAAAAATACAAACGCCGCGTCATATTGCGGCTTTTTCAAGGGAAATATGCCGTAACCGTCCGTAAAATAAATCAGCCCCCGCAATTTATGAAACGCTTTTCGGGCAAGCAGCGTATTGACATAAGAAAATGCCGGGCGAAAATCCGTTCCTCCCAGGCCCTGAACCTGAAAATGTTCCATATATTCCTGCAACTGCCTGCCATTCTCAATTACAGTATCAGACTGCACCCGCTCGTCACATTGAACAATATGGACGCAGAACCTTCGCGTAAAAGATTCTGATTGGCTCAAAATACTGTAAGTCTCCTGTAAAAACTTCTGCACAAGCGCTGCCTTACAGGACATGGAGGTGTCAATGACAATCACGAAATCCTCAATCTTTTGAACTTCCCTGGTCTCCAAATGCTCAATCAAGGGCATATTTCCATACAATTCCATGCCATAATGATAAAATATATAATCAAAACTGTCTAAGTCTACCTGCATCTCCTCTTTCAAGACGCAGAACTTCCTGAGAAACGCACGATAATCGTACCTTTGACGATTTTCTACACGCAGCTGTTCTTGTAAGCCTTTGGAACCCTCTGCTGCCTCTTTGGAAAACATGTCAAGCTCCGTCTCCATCTTTTCCCTGATATCCTGCCAGCGGTTTTGCTGCTCCATCGGCACAGGATTATTGTTCTCTCCCCGTCCCCACAAAAAATGTTCGTCCACGGTAAATTCCTGAATCATCCGCGCCACCACACGTATGTCCGGTTCCGCCTTTTGTAGCAAGTAGAAAATCCCCTCTGCGTTGAGAACCGGCACTTTCTTTTCCAACCCCCGATAAACAGCACGCCGGTAAGGTTTCGATGGATTGCGCAGACAGCGGTAAGACAAGCTGTCAATGACAGATTCCACTGCAATGTCACAGGCTAAATCCCAAAGCTGTCTGTTTTCGTCTCCTCTCGAATTCCACACATGACCCAGCAGGCAATGAAAAATGCTGTGTAGATAACACCGGTTCACCGAAACATTTCCCATACGATACAACTCCATGAGATATTCCGGGTTATATTTTAACACAATTCCATCCACTGCCAATCGCCCTAATTCCATAGAAGGCTCCGGCCGCAGACTGTAAAGCGATACATCCAGAAAGCGCATATTCAAGTAAAGTTCATTCCGGCAATCCGCTAATATTTCCTTGCAGATATCTAGTTTTTCTAACAATTGTTCCTCAAACATATACCCTGCCTTCGGTTACGCATGTCTTCCTAACAAAACAGCGCCCCTAAAATATTTTCGCATTATGCCCCTTACAGGCAAAATTTCAGTTTCTTCGTGGGAAACCTACGATGCTTCACATCCATCATTATGCTGACTGCCTGAGCATCCTCCCGCTGCTTGGCCGTTTCCAAAAGTACATCCATCTGCTCTGCCGTAGAGGCAAACACCTCCGCAAGCCAACGCAGATCTTTCTCATTTTCCTGTTCCAAAAGATAAAACGATGTTTCCCGCAGATGTAAAGTCAGCCAATCCGTATATTCGCCCCTTGCATCTTCCTCTAATGCAAGCGGATAGCGAAGCCTTGATATTACAATACCAGACAAAACATTTAAATCAATATTATATTTTCCGGTCGTAAAGAGACAATCATATTCCCTGAAAACTACCTGTGTGCTGCGAAAGGCGTTACGGTACTGTACTCCCATCCCATGAGTCTGGGTCGAGATAATTCTTGCCGGCGTATTTTCCACCGCTTCCTCAAAAAATTCCGGATACACCAGGCGGCACAATGGCTCCTGCT
>CAJUTD010000112.1:7302-8177 GCA_910589635.1 uncultured Lachnospiraceae bacterium
GTTTCTTCTCCCACGTCTTCCCGCCCCTTCAATTCCATCCTATTCCCCAGCTCTTCCAGCACATGGTAACACTCCACAGTAACCGTCTGTTTTAAATCCTGCAAAATCTCTCTCAGACAGGAATTACCATCAAGCCTGTACATTTCCAGGCAGCACAAACTTTCACATCCGGTAAACGCCCCGGCGCCCATAAAAGAAATATTACTGTAAAAGGATAACTTACGAAACCGCAGGCAATTATAAAAAATATAACGCCCCAGCCTTTTGATTGTCCGGGGCAGATACAATTCCTCCAGAAGTTCGCCGCAAATACAGGGAAATCCGCTCGTATTTTCCGGCTCTTTTTCCATCTCTTCGGCAAATGCATAAGCTGACAGCTCCGTCACCACAAACCCATCCAACTGTTCCGGAATCACTACGCTCCCGCTGCTGCCGTAACAACGCAGAATACAAATTTGATTGTCCTTTACCTCATACGCAAAATATCCCTCTGCCATACCGACTTCATCCCTATATCTTTAATGAAAGTTCCGCCAACATTTGTTCCACTGTTTTTCCGTTCAGCGGATGCCGTAGATACGGCGCAAGCTCCGCCAATGGCTTTAACACAAATTCCCGATTCTGCATATCCGGGTGGGGAATCTTTAATATTCTCTTATCCACCACACAATCATCATAGAAAATGATATCTAAATCAAGCGTCCTCGGTCCCCAATGCATGGTACGCTCGCGTTTCGCTTGCTGTTCCACTTCATGAAGCGTCTCCAACAACTCCTCCGGCAGCAATAGCGTACGCAGTTCCAGCATCCCATTGAGGAAATCCGGCTGCTCCTCCACACCATAGGGCTTTGTGCCAATCAACGCCGACACGCGTT
>CAJUTD010000113.1 GCA_910589635.1 uncultured Lachnospiraceae bacterium
CAGCCCCTCATGAGTGAGGGGTTAGGGGAGCCACAGTGGGCTTGCCCACTTTGTTTTCTAATAGGAAGTTGATGCGGACTTGTCCGCTTTATTCGGGAGAGGATTATGTCATTACAGTTAGTGTTCGGAAGTTCCGGTAGCGGGAAATCGGAGTATGTATACAATAAAGTTCTGCAACAGTCTAAGGCAGAGCCGCAGCGCACTTTTTTTGTGTTGGTGCCGGAGCAGTTTACCATGCAGACCCAGCGGGAGCTGGTTGCGCGTCAGGAAAACCACAGCATACTAAATGTGGATGTCGTGAGCTTTAACCGTCTTGCTTATCGTATTTTTGACGAGCTGGGGATGGGCAATCTGCATATCTTGGAGGAGACAGGCAAGAATCTCGTGCTGCGCCGCGTGGCGAAAGAACAGCAGGATAATTTAATCTTGATGAAAGCTGGCATGAAAAAGGCCGGCTATATCAGTGAGATAAAGTCCATTATTTCGGAATTGACACAATATCGGATTGCGCCGGTGCAGTTGGACGCGCTGATAGAGCGGGAAGACATGCCGCCGTTGTTTCGCCATAAGATTCGTGATATACAGACGATGTATCAGGGATTTACCGATTACCTGCAAGGAAAATTCATTACCGGGGAAGAAGTGCTGGAAGTGTTTGCGCAGGCCGCGGATCAGTCAGAGCTGTTGAAGGGGTCTGTGATCGTGCTGGATGGGTTTACCGGATTTACACCGGTGCAGTATCATCTTTTACAAACGCTGGTTCAAATTGCGGGCGAAATTATCGTAACAGTGACGCTTGATAAAAGAGAGGACGCTTATATGTGCAGTGGTGTCCAGGAATTGTTTTATATGAGCAAAAAGACGGTACAGGCATTAGCAAAAATCGCTGCCAGGCAGCATGTGGAATGGAAAGAACCTGTGTGGATAACGCATAGCAATAAAAGCCGTTTTGCAGGCTCTCCGTCCTTGTTGTGGTTGGAACAAAACCTGTTTCGTCCGCAGCCACGGGTCTATCGTTTTCGTGAGACAGAGCAGCGGCCGGGCGCAGCAAAAGGTCATCAGGAGTCAGGCAAAAGAAGCAGGCAGGATATTTTTCTCTATTCATTGCAGAGCCCCAGACAGGAGATTTCTTTTATTGCCAAGGAAATCAAGGATTTAGTGCGTGCACACGGTTATCGCTATAAAGATATCGCGGTCGTCTGCGGCGACGTAGAGATGTACGGAAATTACGCCAGGGAGATTTTTGAGGCTTATGAAATCCCTCTGTTTTTAGATACCACAAAGGATATTCTATTTCATCCGATGACAGAATTTCTGCGTCAGGTGTTGTTCGTGCTAGAGCAGGATTTCTCCTATGAATCGGTGTTGGGGTACCTTCGCTGTGGTCTTTGCGGTATTACTGTGGAGCAGACGGATCTTTTGGAAAATTATCTTTTGTCCGTCAATATCCGAGGATTTCGCAAATGGCAGCAGAAGTGGGTGCGGCGCGGTTGCGTGCGTGAACAGCAGGAGTTAGATGAGATTAATATGCTGCGTGAACAGATTGTGCAGCATTTTTCCGCGCTGCGGGAGGCGTTTAAGGAAAAAAGAACAGTGCTTGAGGTTTGTAAGGCTTTCTATGGGCTGATGGTTTCCCTTGATATAGAAGGGAAGCTTCGGCAGTATGAAGCTTATTTCCAGGATGAGGGCGAGACGGCGCTTGCCAGGGAATATGCGCAGATTTACCGGGTTGTCATGGATTTGCTGGACAAGATGGCAGAACTGTTAGGCGAGGAGAAGATGGGCGTCCGGGAATACCGTGAAATATTGGAGGCGGGCATGGAGGCTGCGGCTATCGGCATCATACCGCCGGGCTATGACCGGGTTGTGCTGGGGGACATAGAGCGGAGCCGGCTGTCGGATATTAAGGTGTTATTTTTCGCGGGAGTGAATGACGGCCTCATCCCCAAAGCAGTGGAGCATGGAGGGATTATTTCCCAGGCAGACAGGGAAGCGTTTGCGGCTAATAAGATGGAACTTGCACCTACGGACCGGGAGCGCAGTTTTATCCAGAAATTTTATCTCTATTTAAACCTTACGAAGCCTTCCGAACGGCTGTACCTCACCTGGTTTCGGATCAGCCACGAGGGGAAGGAGAGCCGCAAGTCTTATCTGGTAGGAACCATCCGGCGTATGTTTCCCCAGTTTGTTCCGGTGCGTGTGCAAGAAGAGGATATCAGCAGGCAGATTGTGACGCCAAGAAGCAGCCAGAAGTTTTTTGTGGATGGATTGAAAAAAGCGAAAAGAGGTGACATTTCCCCGCAGTGGCTGGGGTTATACCATTGGTACGATGGACAGGAGCAGTGGCGGGAACAGATACGCCTCTTTTTTGAGGCGGCATTTTATAGTTTTTATGAAGGGGATATGGGGGAGAAAATCACTCATGCATTGTATGGGACGGTGCTGGAAAACAGCGTTACCAGGTTAGAGAGATTTAGCGCCTGCGCTTGCAGCCATTTCCTGCAATACGGTTTAAAGCTTGAGGAGCGTAGCTTGGGGGAATTTGCTGCGGTGGACATGGGCAGTATGTTCCATGAGGTGTTGGAGCGGTATTCTTATGCTATGGAAAAGGCGGGTTACCATTGGTTTGACGTGCCGGATGACGTGCGGGAGCAGTTAATTGAACAGGCCGTGGAGGAAGCCTTAGGGCAGGGGTTTGATAACAAATTATTTCAAGAGGCGAGGACAACGTATCTCTTAGAGCGGATGAAGCGAATCTTGCGGCGGACGGTGGAGACGATCGAAGAGCAGGTGCGGACCAGTCATTTTTCCCCGGAAGGATATGAGATTTCCTTTTCTTTTATTGAGAATCTTGAGTCGGTGAATTTTACACTCAGCGAGCAAGAGAAAATGCGGCTTCGGGGCAGGATTGACCGGGTGGACACACAAAAAACACAGGACGCCGTCTATGTCAAAGTGGTAGATTATAAATCGGGCGGCCAGGATTTCCAGCTTTTATCGGTTTACCATGGTTTGCAGCTACAGCTTGTGGTGTATCTGAATTCAGCAATGGAGATTATGAAGCAGAAATATCCGGAAAGGCAGGTTATACCTGGGGGAATGTATTATTATCATTTGGATGATCCCATTGTTGACGGAGATTCCGGTAAGACGGATGCACAAATCCGTGAAGAAATACTGGAAAAGCTGAAACTGAAAGGACTTGCCTGCGAGGAGATGGATGCCAGCGCCGGTAAGAAAACAAAGCGTGTGGGGAGAGAAGAATTTGCAGTATTGTCCGGCTATGTCAATCATAAAATCCGGGAAATCGGGCAGAAAATTTTCGCTGGGGAAGTATCCGCGCGCCCATACCGGCTAGGGGATGAAACAGGATGCGATTACTGTCCTTACCATGGAATCTGTGGCTTTGATGACGGCGCGCCTGGGCAGGGGTACCGGCAGCTTGCGCAGATTAAGGATGAAGAGGAAATCTATCAGAAAATGCGCGACAGTTCAAATACAGGAGGAAGTGTAGCACAATGGAAAGAACATGGACCGAGGAACAGCACAGGGTCATAGAATTGGAAGAGAGGAATCTGCTGGTATCTGCGGCGGCGGGAAGCGGGAAGACAGCTGTTTTGGTGGAGCGTATTATCCGTAAAATTACGGATGAAAGCCATCCCATAGACATCGACCGTCTCTTAATTGTGACCTTTACCAATGCGGCGGCGGCTGAAATGCGGGAGCGGATTGGGCTGGCTCTGGCAAAAGCATTGGAAAAGCAGCCGGACAACGTGCATCTGCAACGGCAGCAAACGTTGTTGCACAATGCACAGATTACGACCATCCACAGTTTTTGCCTGTATGTAATACGCAATTATTTTCACAGGATTGAGCTGGAGCCGGATTTTCGCGTGGCAGAGGAAGGGGAACTCAAACTTTTGCGCAGCGATGTGTTAGACCGGGTGTTGGAGCAGTATTATCAGGAGGCGAGACCGGAGTTTTTGGCGCTGTCTGAGACGATTGCCACCGGTAAAACAGACCAGCCACTCAAGGAGACAATCTTAAAGCTCTTCGCCTTTGCCATGAGTTACCCCTGGGTGGAGGAATGGCTAGAGGGATGTAAGGCGCCTTTTCATGTAGAAAGCATGCAAGCGTTTGAGGAACTTCCAATGACAGAAGCATTGCTGGCATATCTGAATAATCTTTCTGCGCAGTGGGCGCGGCAGATGGAACAGTGCGCGCAAATCAGTCTGCTGGGAGATGGTCCCCAAAGTTATGCTGCGCTCTTACAGGAGGAAGAGGAAACCTTTAAAAAAATTTCCACGTGCAGCACGTTTGAGGAATATTATGAATCCGTGCGTGCCGTTTCTTTTGGGCGTTTGCCTGCGCTGCGTAAATTTGCAGGCGACGTGGCAAAGAAGGAGTGTGTACAAAAGCTGCGCAATGAAGTCAAGGCTTCAGTAAAAAAGATTACGGAGCAGTTCTTTTTTCAAAGTCCCGGTAAAACGGTGGAGGATATGGGAAAAAGCCGCCCGGTGGCAGATATGCTCATTGAAGTGACGCTGGCATTTATCCATGCGTTCGCTGAAAAAAAACGTGAAAAAAATATGCTGGATTTCAACGATTTGGAACATTTTGCATTGAAAATCCTGGTGGATGAACAGTCGCATGAGCCCAACCGCACAGCGGAGGAATTGCGCAGAAATTATGAGGAAATCATGATTGATGAATACCAGGATTCCAACAATGTGCAGGAGACGATTCTCAGGGCAGTCTCTAAAGAGGCGGACGGTGGACATAATATTTTTATGGTCGGAGATGTGAAACAGAGCATTTACCGTTTCCGCATGGCGCGCCCCGAGCTTTTCATGGAGAAATATGGCACTTACACGTTGGAAGACGGTAAAAACCAGCGTGTGGACTTGCATAAAAATTTCCGCAGCCGCCCGCAGGTGATAGAGACAGTCAATGATATTTTTGCTAAAATCATGAATCACGATATCGGAAATATCACTTATGATGCGCGGGCGGCTTTATACCCGGGAGCTGTATTCCCAGAAGGGAAGCCGGGGATGTTTGACACAGGGCTTCTTGTGATCCAGCCAGCGGAAGATGATAAGGAATTAAAAGCGCCGGATTTGGAGGCAAAGGCAGTGGGAGCAGAGATACGCAGGCTGATGAGAGAACAGCTTGTGAAGGATGAAAGGCCGGAGGAAGGGAACGAGAGCGCTCTGCGTCCGCTCAGATATGGCGATATTGTAATTCTGCTCCGGTCTTTGGGCAGTGTTGCAGACACGTTTGTAAAGACGTTGAACGAGATGGGCATTCCCACACGCGCTACAGCCGGCACCGGTTATTTCTCCGCGCCGGAGGTGCAAACAGCACTGAACCTGCTGAAGTTAGTGGACAATCCGAGGCAGGATATTCCCATGGCGGCGGTGCTGTCCTCCCCTGTTGTGGGGTTAAGTAAGGAAGATTTGGCGGCTTTGCGCGTACAGTTCCCGGAAGAAGCGTTTTATCAGGCGGTCATGCATTACATGCCAGAGGAGGTAGCAGGAAGTCAGAGGGAGGCCAAAAGCAGCGTTGCCAGCAAGCTGTTTACAGCGCAAAGAGAGGAGACAGCAGAACGCATAGATCTTTCTGCTCAAGCAAAACTTAGATTACAGAAGTTTTTACATATACTGCAAAAGTATCGCAAAAAGGTCAGCTATACGCCCATTCATCAGCTCTTATATGAAATCTTGGAGGAGACCGGGTATCAGGCGTACGTCTATGCGCTGCCCGGCGGGGAGGTGAAAAGGGCCAACCTGGAAATGCTGGTGGAAAAGGCGATAGCCTATGAGAATACAAGTTATCGCGGCCTGTTCCATTTTATACGATATATGGAACAATTGCGCAAATATGAGGTGGATTTTCCTCTGGCAGATGGGGAGGAGACGGAGGATGCTGTGCGGATTATGAGCATTCATAAGAGCAAGGGGCTGGAATTTCCGGTTGTGTTTGTGTCGGGGCTGGGAAAAATGTTTAATAATCAGGATGTGAAGGAGAAGGTTGTGCTTCACCCTTCGCTCGGTATTGGCATGGATGTGACAGATATCGGGCGTCGGCTGCGGACGCCAGGATTTACACGGCAGGTTTTAGCAAGGCAGATTACCATGGAAAATATCGGTGAAGAGCTGCGCGTGCTCTATGTCGCGCTGACGCGAGCAAAGGAGAAGTTAATTCTCACAGGAGTTCTGAGGAAAGCGCAGGAAAAGCTGGAGGAATTGGGGTTTGTGGTGAATGCCGAGGAAGGTGAAGTGCCCATGACTGCCGGAGTATGTATGAAAGCAGCGCCTATGGCTGCGGAATCCGCAGGTTTTCTCTCGTTCTTACAACGGCTCAATACGAACAATTTTTTACAGCTGATTCTGTTGGCATGCCAGGCCTATCCGGGGAAATATCCGGTGGTTCTTTTGCAGAAGGAGGATCTTATCTTTGCGGAGCAGGAACATGCGGTGGAGGAAGAGTTGACGAAGATCGAATTGCTGGCTAGGGTGCAGGAGCGGGATTGCGCCTGGGACCGGAAAGTAGAAGAACGGCTGAATTTTGTTTATCCCTACGAGGAGGAGTGTACGATGCGCACAAAAGTATCTGTGTCAGAACTCAAACACCGAGCGATGGATAAAATTATTGAGCAAGAAATGAGGGGGCAATCCGGCTGGCAGGAGAAGGAAGAGGAGCGTTATATTCCGGCGTTTATGGAGGGCGCGCAGCAGGAAAATATAGGCGCCAAACGTGGGACGGCGATGCATCGGGTACTGGAGTGTTATGATTTTACCAGGGAGGCAGACAGCTTGGAGGAGCAGCTTCGGCTGTTGGAAGATCAAGGCAAGATAGAGGAGGATTTGCTGGAGTTGGTGTATCTGCCAGCTTTGAAAAAGTTTCTCACATCGCCTTTGGCAAGCCGCATGCAGGTTGCGGCGCACTCCGGTAAGCTTTACAAGGAGAAACCGTTTGTCATGGGCAAGCCCGCCAGGGAGGCTTTAGAGGAGAGCGGAAGTTCGGAAATGCTTCTAATCCAGGGAATTATCGACGTGTTTTTTGAGGAAGAGGATGGCATTGTGCTGTTAGATTACAAGACAGACAGCGTAAGCAGTGGCAGAGAGCTTGCAGACCGTTACCGTACGCAGATGGAATTGTATAAGGAAGCGATTGAGCGTGCGCTGGGGATGACAGTGAAGGAGAAAGTATTGTATTCGTTTTGTTTGGGGGAGATTGTGAGTGTGTAGGCTTTTTTAATGAGTTTGGTATAGGTGAATGATGGCGGTATTATACTTGGAAATTATGAATAATTAAGCGATAGGAGGACAGTCATGGCATATAGAATAATTCTGGCTTCTGCTTCCCCAAGGAGGAAGGAGCTGTTAGAACAGGTCGGCGTAACATTTGAAATTATCCCGGCGGTGGGAGAAGAAATAATCACAGACAACAGCCCTCAGCAGGCAGTACTCGATTTGTCAGCCCAGAAAGCGGCCGAGGTGGCAGCAAAGGTACAGGGGGACGTGATTGTCCTCGGCGCCGATACGGTGGTGGCCTTTGGGGACAAGATTTTGGGCAAGCCCAAAGATGCGGCGGATGCAGAGCGGATGTTATCTATGCTATCAGGAAATACGCACAGCGTATATACCGGAGTATCAATCGTTGTAAAACAGTCAGGGGAATCGCGCTCGTACTCATTTTATGAGGAGACAGAGGTGACAATGTACCCGCTGGCGGAGCAGCAGATATTATCTTATGTCCGTACCGGAGAGCCCATGGATAAAGCAGGTTCCTATGGCATCCAGGGA
>CAJUTD010000114.1 GCA_910589635.1 uncultured Lachnospiraceae bacterium
TGGCAGGAGACTGCCGGGATTAAGAGAGATACATCGGCGAGATTTATTTTCCCCATTTTTACAGTTGTGGATGTGGAGGAGCTGATGATAGAGGTTTCCGGTAGGTTCCGCTGGGAGATGTGCCGAAAGATTCAGGGTGTGCGCTGGAATGATATTACGGAGCCGTCTCTGACTGCTGAGTACAATGACTATATCCAGTATTATCGGAAAAACCATGATTTGTCTCCAGACGCCAAAGAGAAGATTAAGAATTCGCTCACCAAAGCAAAGAATAACTTCCGTGAGGTTTTTGTGCGGGATTACCATAGTTGGATTCGCTATGAATCCAAGGGGAGTTTCCGCCTGAATAAAGTTGCTAGGGACATTATCTTCCGCTACTGCCCATTTAACAAAGAGATCCGTACGTTGTTGCGCGCTAATCCCATGTACAGTGCAATTTTTGAAAAGTATGAGATTCTCAAAGATCGCAAGAAACGTCATGTGGAGCTGTGGTATGACCGTTACCAGAAAAAGGGCGGTGAGATTAACGAAGACTTACAGAATAACTGGGATTTTTATGACTTGTAAATAACGATTCAAAAGGGGCTGTCGCATGAAGACATTATTTCATGAGACAGCTCCTTTTAAATAATTTTTTAGACAAGAAAAGACCAGTGGCATAACCACCGGTCTTTCCTATGAGGGGAGTATAAATAATTAATAAGGGGTATAACTTGTGTAAATTGGATTTCTGAAGGTGAAATCCTCTTTACAAATAGAACTATACCATAGCTTGTCGAAAAATGCAAGAAAAAAATGAAAAAAATCGAAAAAAATTTTTTGAATAAAAAAAGGCCTTTTTTCAGATACTAACACCGCATAAAAAATTTAGGAGGAAACTATCATGGCAAAAAACAGCGATATGCAGAACAAGGGAACAAATTCCTATGAAAACAGCAGCAAGAATGCAAATTCTCAGAACAATGCGAGAAATGCATCTTCCCAGAATAATGCGAGAAATGCATCTTCCCAGAACAATGCAAGAAATGCATCTTCCCAGAACAATGCGAGAAATGCATCTTCCCAGAATGGGACAAACAGCTACGCTAAGAATACCAATGCACAGAACGGTACAAATGCAAGCGGTTCTGACTGCCATCGTTAAGGGATGTAATTAGGTACAGAAAAACTGAATACTGCATAATATAATGTAGAAACAGATTATCGAAGACACATTCGGTGATCTGTTTCTGCATGTTAGAGAGGTGATTCTATGGAATTTCAGACAATCAGTATCCGAGAATTAAACGAATACCGCAAGCGTCCGGATGCATGGGTCATTGATTTGCGCAGTAAGGAAGAGTTTGAGGAAGTTCATGTGGAGGGAGCGAGAAATATCCCCTTTGAGGACTTGAAGATGTATCGGAAATATCTTCCCAAGGATAAATTATATATTCTATATTGTGACAGAGGCTCCAGCAGCCTGATGGCGGCCAGGGATCTTAGCAGAGAGGGTTACCGGACCGTGACAGTAGTAGGCGGATTCCAGGCAGTAGTCCAAAACAGGCAGCAGCATTCTTCTTCTCAGCAGAATGCTGCCGTTGATAAAAATATTGACAGCCGGGAACCAAGAAGATAATATAGAATTATCACAATTTGTCATGGAGAGACCGGATGAAATTATATGAATTGATTGCCCCCTGCCATTTTGGGCTAGAGGCGGTACTGAAAAGAGAAATATACGAACTTGGATATGAGATTACAAAGGTAGAGGATGGAAGAGTGACCTTTGAGGGAGATGCGGAGGCAATTTGCCGCGCAAATATCTTCCTACGCACGGCAGAGCGCGTCCTTTTAAAGATGGGACAGTTTCATGCAGAATCGTTTGAGGATCTGTTTCAAGGGATTAAGAAAATCCCATGGGAAGAGTTTATCCCGGCAGATGGAAAGTTCTGGGTGGCAAAGGCATCTTCCATCAAAAGTAAACTATTTTCCCCTTCTGATATCCAGTCCGTTACCAAGAAGGCGATCGTGGAACGAATGAAGGGGCATTATCATCAGCAGTGGTTTGCGGAGGATGGAGCCTCCTACCCGTTGCGCCTTTTCCTTATGAAAGACGAAGTGGTAGCGGCTCTTGATACCTCCGGGGATTCCTTGCATAAGAGAGGGTATCGGATTTTATCAGGCAAAGCGCCGATAACAGAAACTTTGGCAGCATCGTTGATTATGCTCACGCCGTGGAGACGCGATCGGATTCTGGTAGATCCCTTTTGCGGGAGCGGTACGTTTCCCATAGAAGCGGCGATGCTCGCGGCCAATATAGCACCGGGCATGAGCCGCAGTTTTACGGCTGAGAATTGGACAAACTTGATAGACAAGAAGTTATGGAAGGAGACTGTGGAGGAGGCCAGAGAGCTTGTGGATTTAGATATTTCCGTGGATATTCAGGGGTATGATATCGACGGGGAGATTGTAAAGGTTGCCAGGGACAATGCCAGGCGCGCCGGCGTGGACCATTTGATTCACTTTCAGCAGCGGCCAATTTCGGCGTTGAACCATCCCAAGAAATATGGTTTTTTAATCAGCAATCCTCCATATGGCGAGCGAATGGAGGAGCGTGAAGCCCTTCCGTCCTTGTACCGTGAAATTGGCGAGGCGATGGCCCGTTTGGATAGCTGGTCGGCCTATTTGATTACTGCTTACGAGGAGGCAGAACGTTACATTGGCAAAAAGGCGGATAAGAACCGCAAAATTTATAATGGCATGATGAAAACTTATTATTACCAATTTTTGGGCCCCAAGCCGCCTAGAAAGCCGCGTTTACAGGATGCGCAGGCGAAAGGCAACGAAGCCGGGAACAATAGTACAGCATATAACTCTTAGAAAGGAATTTTCGTGCGATATTCAAAAAGATACATAGCAATGGCGGTTTTGCTTTTTCTTGCTTTGGCGCTTAAGTTTTCCAGCATTGGCACAAGAACTCAAGAGATAGAGGAATTCCGGGGCGCCAGACTGGAGCAGAAAATATGGAATCCGCTGATAGCTGAGACAGTCAACGAGAAGCCGTTGTCCGTATTGGTAGGGAACAAAGAACTGACGAGTGAGGAAGACGGTATTTATATGGACGATAACTTAAATATCATGGTGCCGGATTCCATGCTGGGAGAGAGCTTCAATTGCGGTTCCCATATTTATGAAAAGAAAAAACTGGTATTGGAGAAACGTTCCGATGTGATTACGTTTCAGTTAAATGAAAATAATTTTACGGTAAATAAGCGCGAGGAGGAATTAAAGTCCCCTATGCTGTGTAAGGATGGGGAATATTATGTGCCTGTGCAGGCAGTTGCCGAGAAGCTCCGTTTTGATTATAATTTTGATATAGAGAAGAACCAGGGAGTGGCGGTCGATAAGGCAGAGGAGAGCAGTATACTGCCGCCGCAGTATGACTTACGGGACAGGCAGCGCACGCCTCAAGTTAAAAATCAAGGTCCTTTTGGAACGTGTTGGGCATTTGCGGCGCTTGCGGCCATGGAGTCTGCGTTGCTGCCGGAGGAAGTACAGGAGTTTTCCCCAGACCATATGTCGATACAGAATAGCTTTGTGTTGGAACAGGCTGCCGGCGGCGAATATACGATGGGTATGGCCTATCTCGCATCCTGGCAGGGGCCGGTGTTTGAGAAGGACGACCCCTATGGGGATGGGGAATCGCGGGACGATTTGCAGGCGGTAAAGCATGTGCAGGAAATTCAGCTTATCGAGGGAAGGGATTATGAGAAGGTAAAAGAATTTGTTTTCAAGTATGGCGGTGTACAGACCGCAATATACAGTGCATTGACGGATGCCCAATCGTATTCTCCTTATTATAATCAGGTAAAATCTGCATATTGTTATATAGGCGCTGAGAAACCAAACCATGAGATTATGATTATCGGCTGGGATGATAATTATCCCAAGGAAAATTTTAACACAGAGGTGGAGGGCGACGGGGCTTTCCTCTGCCAAAACAGCTGGGGGAGTGATTTCGGCGATCAAGGCTTTTTCTATGTGTCTTATTACGATGTTAATATCGGTATTCACAATGTTGCGTATACAGGAATTGAAGAGGCGGACAATTATGACAGGATTTACCAGTCAGATTTATGCGGCTGGGTGGGGCAGCTTGGGTATAATATGGACAGTATTTACGGGGCGAATGTTTTTACAGCGCAGTCACGCGAAAAATTACAGGCGGCAGGCTTTTATGCTACCGGTAAGGAGACGTCATATGAAATTTTTATTGTACAGGATTTTAAAGATAAAGATTCTTTACAAAAACGTGTTAAGGTTGCAGAGGGAAATGTTGCCAATGCCGGCTATTATACCGTCAAGTTTGACAAGGATATTCTGGTAGAAAAAGGCGATAAATATGCGGTTGTTCTCCATATTACCACGCCGGGCTCCGTGCATCCTTTGGCGATTGAATATATGGCGGATGAGATGACCGCCAATGTGGACTTGAAAGATGGAGAGGGTTATATCAGCATCGGTGGCAATCACTGGGAGAACACGGAGAAGAACCAGAAATGCAATCTGTGTATTAAGGTGTACAGCACCGCTGCGCAGCATAAATAATCTATGCCAAGTATTGTGTTTTCGTAGGCAGGAAAATGCGAAAGAGTGGGAAAAATACTAAGAGGAGAGACATGGAGAGTAAGATACTGAAAATTTCATCGCTGTGTTTGGCGTTGACAATCGCGGTGAGCGCAGCATTTATGTATTATACTGACACATATGGGCAGGAGGTGCAGAATCAACAGCAGAATCAGCAGATGTCCGGCTTGCAGATGCTTGAATATAATACAGAGCAGGCGGAAGAGTCGGACGAGGCAGAGTTTGAACAGCAGCTTTGTATTGAACTGCCTGAGGGTATGGGAATAGATGAGGTATTGATTAACAATGACTATGTCAAACAACTGATAACCGTTCAGATACCCGAAGTTGGAAACGATTATTTTGTGGAACATCCGCTGTTGGGCAGGAGTAATCATATCAATGATCTATATATGGCGGATGGGCGGATAGAGATTACCATGGACGCCGTTTATGAACCGCAGTGCACAGTGGAGGATGGAAGGCTGTATTTGGATTTTCTGCGGCCGCAGGATATTTATGATAAGGTCATAGCTATTGACGCCGGACATGGCGGTGGAGCCCCTGGAGCTATCAAGCAGGGGATCATGGAGAAGGACATCAATCTCGCTATTGTCAGAGAGTTAAAAGAACTTTTAGACGAAAATGACAGGAATATTGGCGTCTACTACACAAGGACGGAGGATGTCAATCCCACGTTTGAACAGCGGGCGCAGCTTGGCGGCAAGGCAGGAGCCAATTTGTTCATCAGCGTCCACAGCAATTCCACGGTGGATGGACTGATGTCAGGGTACAATGGAACGGAAGTTATGTATGACGAGCTGAAGAGTGAGGAAGGCTTCAGCAGCAAACGCCTGGCGCAGATTTGCCTGGAGGAGATTACTGCATCTATGGGCAGCAAGGATAACGGCGTGACGTACGGCAACAGCATTTATATTATCCGTAACAGTGAGGTTCCGGTGGCGTTAATTGAAGTTGGATTTATGACAAATCAAGAAGAATTAGATAACCTCACGTCTCCGGGGTATCAGAAAAAGGCGGCACAGGGAATTTACAATGCCATTTTGCGTGCGCTGGAAGAAGGCTTTTAAGATTTCTGAAACATATAATAAGAAAGGGAATTACAGATGAAAAAGGTGATATTTGCAACAGGGAATCAGGACAAAATGGAAGAAATACGCAGCATCCTGTCTGATTGGGATATGGAAATACAATCTATGCGGGAAGCCGGCATAGACCTTGAGATTGTTGAAGATGGGCAGAGTTTTGAGGAGAATGCAAGCATTAAGGCTAGAGCTGTCGCGGCGCAGCTTGAGGAGGAAGGTGTGGTTGTATTTGCCGACGATTCTGGTTTGGAAATAGATTACCTGGGAAAAGAACCGGGAATATACTCGGCAAGGTATTTGGGAGAAGATACGCCCTATAAAATTAAGAATCAAAAGATTCTCGAACGTATGGCGGGAGTTCCCAAAGAGAAGCGTACCGCGCGGTTTGTATGCGCAATTGCCGCGGCGGATAAAAATGGGGAAATCTGTGTTACCAGAGGGACGATTGAGGGCTATATTGGCTGGGAGCCTTGCGGGGCCAATGGTTTTGGCTATGATCCTATTTTCTATCTGGACGAATATGGCTGTTCCACAGCAGAATTGTCACCGGAACTGAAAAATCAGTTGAGCCACAGGGGGAAGGCACTCTCTGCCATGAGGCAGAAATTGCGAACAATGACGTTATAGCTGGAAAATTGCGCACAAAGGGCAGGGGTGATGTTATGAGAATACTGATTATAAGCGACACGCATGGACGTCATGGCAACTTGACAGAAATCTTAGAACTTGAGCAGGATATTGACTTGCTGATCCATCTTGGAGATGTGGAGGGCGGCGAAGAGTACATAAGTGAGCTGGCAAAATGTCCGGTGGAGATTGTTGCCGGCAATAATGATTTTTTCTCTGATTTGGAAAGGGAGAAAGAAATTGAGATAGGAAAATATAAGGCGCTGATTACTCATGGACATTATTATTATGTGGCTATGGGGATTGAAGACTTGCGCAAGGAGGCGTTGGGGCGCGGCATGGATATTGCAATGTTTGGGCATACCCACAGACCGTTCTTGGACTACAGTAAGGGTATTACCATGCTGAATCCGGGGAGTGTGTCTTATCCAAGGCAGGATGGACATGAGCCTTCTTATGCGCTGATGGAGATTGACAGCAGCGGTGAAGCGCACTATATGATAAAATATTTAAAATAAATAAAAAAGTTGTTGACATTTCGACAAGTATCACATATAATATAGCTTGCGTCATGAGGAATCGTGATTCGGTCCTCGGGGTGTGGCTCAGCTTGGCTAGAGCGCCTGGTTTGGGACCAGGAGGTCGCAG
>CAJUTD010000115.1 GCA_910589635.1 uncultured Lachnospiraceae bacterium
TTTGAAAGATATGAAAAAAGCAATCTTTATATTAATGTTTGTTTTCCTTGCTGCCGGATGTGCAGGGGAGGGAATGGAGGAAGCTGGCCTGTTTATTTCAGAGTCAGGGAATGGAGCGCAGAAAGAGGGTGTTTCTGATACTGGTGAGGTTGGTTCGGCTTACGGTACAGAGGAAGCTGTTTTAAGTACCGGCGGTGAAGCAGGAACAGCAAATTTGCCAGACAGTAAGGAAAAGTCTTCTGCGTCCATGATTTATGTCCAGGTGGCAGGTGCCGTGCATAAGCCTGGCGTCTATGAATTGCCGGAGGGAAGCCGTGTGTTCCAGGCATTAGAGCTTGCCGGAGGCGTGACCGCAGATGCGCAATTAATATCGCTCAACCAGGCAGCGCCCGTGTCGGACGGTGATATGATCTGGGTGATGACCGTGGAGGAGGCGGCTGTCCAGCCTGCTCAGGCAGGAGAGATGTCTGGAAATGGCAGCCAAGAAGATGGAAAGGTCAATCTTAACACTGCCACGAAAGAAGAACTCATGGAACTTCCAGGCATTGGGGCGGCAAAGGCGGCGAGTATCTTAGCTTATCGCGAGGCGAACGGCAGTTTTACAAAGATTGAGGATTTGATGAAAATAGAAGGGATTAAAGAAGGCGTGTTCTCTAAAATTGAGGATTACGTCATAGTTCAATGAGGTGAAATGATGGCAAAAAAGGTTCTTGTAGTCGATGATGAGAAATTGATAGTGAAAGGAATCCGTTTTAGCTTGGAGCAGGATGGGATGGAAGTGGACTGCGCCTATGATGGAGAGGAAGCGCTCAGGCTTGCAACAGAGAATACCTATGACATGATACTTCTGGATATTATGTTGCCCAAAATGGATGGTTTTGACGTGTGCCAGCAGATTCGGGAGTTTTCTACAGTGCCCATTGTCATGTTGACGGCAAAGGGAGATGATATGGATAAGATTCTGGGGCTGGAATACGGTGCGGACGACTACATCACGAAGCCGTTCAATATTCTTGAGGTGAAGGCGCGGATTAAAGCGATTATGAGAAGGACTGCTCCCAAGCAGAAGAAAGAGGAGAATGTTCATATCGTGGAGAATGGAGATTTGCGTCTGGATTGTGAGAGCCGCCGTCTGTTTATTTTAGGAAAAGAAATTAATGTTACGGCGAGAGAATTTGATTTGTTGGCGATTTTGGTATTGAATCCGAACAAGGTTTATAGCCGTGAGAAGCTTTTGAACCTTGTATGGGGTTCTGAGTACCCAGGAGATGTCCGTACGGTGGATGTGCATGTACGGCGTCTGCGGGAGAAGATTGAGGCGAAACCGAGCGATCCCAAGTATGTGCATACGAAATGGGGCGTTGGGTATTATTATCAGAATTAGCAAAGCTGGGAGGACAGCGAAGAAAAGATGAAGAAATTAAAGTTTATTCACAGCCTGAAATTCAGGCTGTTCTTGCTTATTGTATTGATTGGAATCCTCCCCAATATTGTATTGCGTGTGGGGATTCTTACGACTTATGAGAACCGCGCTGTTTCCAACCGCAGTATTGATATTCTCAGCCAGGCGAAGATACTGGCGAACCAGGTTGTTACCTATAATTATATGGCTGATTTATCCGAGGAGGTCATTAATGTCCAGTTAGATCAAATTTCTAATATATACGATGGCAGGTTAATGATTATCAACAGCCATTTCCAGATTGTCAAGGACACGTATGGGATTGACACCGGCAAAACGATTATCTCAGAGGAAGTGGTTAAAAGTTTTCAGGGCAAAGAAATCAGCAAGTATGATCCTGACAGCCGGTATATTGAAATGGCGGTTCCCTTAAAGAATACTGATACACAGGAATCATTGGGTGTGATGTTAGTCAGCGTGTCTACCGACAGTATTATGATGAATTACGACTATCTGAAAAAAAATGTCCAGATTATAGAGATGGTGAATGCCGTTATTATCGTAGCGTTGGCGCTTTTCTGGGCACGCCGTTTGGTGCGACCGTTTAAGAAGATGACGAAATCATTAGAAGAAATCCAGGCCGAAGATGAGGATGAAGAGTTGATGATTTCTGACTATACGGAGACGGAAGCTATTTCGGACGCTTTTAACGAGATGTTAGGACGTATGCGTGGAATTGATGATTCCAGGCAGGAATTTGTGTCTAATGTTTCTCATGAACTCAAGACTCCGTTGACGTCGATGAAGGTGTTGGCAGATTCCCTGCTGGGGCAGGAGGATGTGCCGGTAGAGTTATATAAGGAATTCATGAGCGACATCGCAGAGGAGATTGAGCGCGAAAATAAAATTATCAACGATTTGTTGTCGCTGGTAAAAATGGATAAGGCGGCAGGCGGTTTGAATATTTCAGTGGTTAATATCAATGAACTGCTGGAGATGATTATGAAGCGTCTGCGCCCGATTGCAGAGAAACAGGATATAGAGCTTGTATTAGAAAGCTTCCGTCCGGTCAGCGCTGAGATAGACGAAGTGAAATTATCCCTGGCGCTTAACAATTTGGTGGAAAATGCTATTAAATATAACAGAGAAGAGGGGTGGGTACACGTATCTTTGAATGCGGACCACAAATATTTCTTCGTGCGCGTGGAAGATTCCGGTATCGGTATACCGGAAGAATATCTGGAACATATTTATGAGCGGTTTTTCCGTGTAGACAAGTCCCACTCGAGAGAGATTGGTGGGACAGGATTAGGCCTGGCTATCACAAGAAATGCCGTTTTGATGCATCGTGGAGCAATTAAAGTACACAGCAAAGAGGGTGAGGGCACAGTATTTACAGTCCGCATCCCATTGAATTATATTGGAGGAATTGCATGAGAATAGCAAAACAAATGCAGCTTCTGGCAGTTACGCTGCTTTGCGCTGTCCTGTTGACAGGCTGTGAAAATGCGCAGGAAGAGGCGTTTGATTATTATATTTACCGTATTAATACAGATAAGACAAAGACAGTTGCCGTTGGCTATACGCCCAATGCAGAAAATGATAAAGATCTTATTCAGGAATTTTTGGGACAACTTTTCTGGCAGGAAGATAATCTCAATTACCAGAAAGCGTTTCCTGACAGTGTAAGGATTTCTTCCTGGAAATTGGAGGAAGGCCAGTTATCCCTTTATTTTAACAGCGCTTATCTGGAAATGGACAATATTGAGGAGGTGCTCTGTAGGTCTGCGATTGTGAGGACCTTGATTCAGATTGACGGCGTGGACTGTATTTCTTTCTATGTGGGAGATGGGCCGCTGTTGGACGATGAGGGGAAGCCGGTTGGACTGATGACGGAGGAGAGTTTTATTGAGAATCCGGGCGAGCAGATTAACGCCATCCAGACAGCAAATATTACGCTGTATTTTGCCAATTCGGAGGGAGACGCCCTGGTGCAGGAAGTACAGGAAATCCATTACAGTAGCAATATATCCTTAGAGAAGCTTGTTGTGGAGCAGCTATTAAAAGGCCCACAGGGGGATAAGGGGCGTTCCGCAATCCCTGATGGGACGAAACTGGTTAGTGTATCCGTGTTGGATGGCGTGTGTTTTGTTAATCTTGATGAAGGTTTTATGAATCAGAATTATGAGATTGCGGAACCGGTAGTCATTTATTCGATCGTCAATTCGCTGACTGAACTTACAAGCGTCAATAAAGTTCAAATTTCCGTGAAAGGCAACACGAATTTGACGTATCGGGAAAAATACAATTTAAGTACGATCTTTGAGCGGGATTTAGATTATCTGGATGAGTCTGCCAAGACTCAGGAGAGCCAGATGGAGGAAGGGGTGGAACAGGTTGTAGACGCCTCGGAGGGATTGGATGATTAGGCGCACAGCTTGTTGTCTGTGCCTGTCGCTGACGTTGGGAATTTTATATGGCAAGGGTCGGGAATGGTGGCTTACTGTAGTTTTTCTCTTGCTGGTGGCGTATATGGCAGCGACGCTTCTTCGTCTCAAAGAAAATGTCAGGTCTGCGGTATGTGTGCGTGCGCTCCTGTGTATCTGTCTGTTTAGCGCCGGATTTGTCCGGGTGCAGGCGCAACAGGCAGTGAGAGATGAACTGGAGGCAGTTCTCTCCGATGGCGCTCATATTATTGTGCAGGGAGAAGTTTTGCGCAAAGCTGAGGGGCCTTCGCAGGAGAAGAGCACCGTAGCCGAGGGGCTTTCCCGGAGTGGGGAGGTTTCCCGGCAGACAGAATCGTTTGAACAGACACAATTTATCTATTATCTTACGGACACCCGAGTTTTTTCAGGTGGCAAATCTTATCCAAGTTATGGGATTCTTGTTTATAGTCAAGACGGAAAATATCAGCCGGGCAACCACTTACAAGTTAGCGGAAGTTATGCGCCGTTTCAGATATCGCGTAATGAAGGGAATTTCAATGAAAAACAATATCAGCAGAGCAGGAAGTGGGAATTTAAGCTCTATGCGGATTCCGTGACGCTGCTCTCTTCACACAGCAATCAATATAAGGTATTTTTGGCGGGGTTGAGGCGGCGGATGCAGGAGGCGTTCGTGGTACACATGGAAGCAGAGGATGCCGGAGTGATGGCAAACATGGTTTTGGGCGAAAAATCTTTGCTGAACGCGGAGATAAAAGATTTGTACCGCGATGCCGGAATTTCTCATATCCTTGCCATTTCCGGCCTGCATGTCTCGCTCCTTGGCATGGGTATCTTTACCTTGTTGCAGAGATTTGGCTGTCCCAGAAAGTGGGGCGCATGTATCTGCGCAGGCGCAGTCTGTAGTTTTGGTATTTTTTCGGGCATGGAGATTTCTACGGCGCGCGCTGTAATTATGTTTGCGTTGGTAATGGCTGCACATGTGTGTGGGCACGGTTACGATTCCCTGACGGCTCTTTCACTCAGTGCGGCCGTTCAGCTCTGGGAAAATCCATTTTTGCTTTGGTATGCTGGGTTCCTGTTTTCTTATGGAGCAGTTCTCGGCGTGGTTGTAGTGTATAAGACGCTCAAGGAGTCTGGGAAGGAACGCTTGGAGAATGAGCAGAGAGGACAGGAAAGAAAGAGCCGTACCTTTTGGCACAAGAAGGTAATTGCCTTGAAAGATACGCTTTGTGTCAGCACCGGCATTCAGCTCGTGACACTTCCACTTTCCGTCTATTTCTATTATGAATTTCCGCTTTACAGTTTCCTTACAAACGTCTGCGTATTGCCGTTTATGGGTGTGCTGCTGTCGTTGGGGATTTTGGGAGGCGTCCTTGGCAGTATCTTTCCATTTATGGGTGCAGTTATTTTAAAGCCGGCGGGCTGGCTGCTCGCTTACTATGAATTTGTCTGCCGTCTGTCTGGGAAGTTGCCGTGGGCTAATCTCATAATTGGCAGGCCGTCTCTTGGGATGGTAATCATCTATTATGTAATTCTTGTTATCTGTCTGTATTTTGTTTGGCGTCTGCAAAAGAAATATTATCTGGCGGGAATAGTACTTGTGCTTGTCTGTCTTCTGTTTGTCCGCGGGAAGGCGCAATTTGAGATTGATGTGCTGGATGTGGGCCAGGGAGATGGGATTTTTATTCAAAATGACAATGAGGAGTGTTTCTTTGTGGATGGCGGCAGCAGCAACGTCAAGGGCGTGGGGAAATACCGCATCCTGCCCTTTTTGAAATCGCATGGCATACGCGCCGTCAAGGGCTGGATTGTCAGCCATGGGGATGCCGATCATATCAGCGGATTATTGGAAGTATTGCAGCAGGGTTTTCCGGTGGAAAATGTGATTCTTTCCCGCTATATGGTTCGTGACGAGACGTGGGAATCGCTGCTGCGGGAGGCAGAGGGGACAGGCTGTAATGTCCTGTATGTCTCACCGGGGATGCAATTTGGCTCCGGGGAGCTCGTATTTACTGTGCTTTCGCCAGAGGGAGGAAGTACTGGGAGCAATGCTGACCCAAATGCGCTGTCGTTGTCGTTATTATTGAAATATAAGGGATTCAGCGGCGTGTTGACTGGAGATATAGGAGCAAAACAGGAGCGAGAACTTCTGATGAAGGGCTGTCTGAATCGGTATGGCATAAGAAAGGTGGATTTCTTTAAGGCGGCGCACCACGGTTCCAATCATTCAAACAGCGGGGAATTTTTAGAGGCCATTTCTCCTAGAATGACGGTAGTCTCCTGTGCCAAGAAGAATACTTACGGACACCCAGGCAAGGAAGCGGTAGCACGGATACGAGATGTAGGAAGCCGGGTATATTTTACGATGGAGCAAGGGCAGATTCGCATACGGAAGGAAGATGGAGGTGTACGGGTATGGACATATCTACACTGAATAGTGTATGATAAAATTCAGCTTATTGTAAACAGCGGCGCCTTTGTGGCAAAGCTGTCAGAGTGGTAATGATATATTGTGAGTAAAGGAAAACAGGTGGAAATTATGAAGAGCATAGATGCAGATATCAAAGCGGGCAGTTTTCAGCCGGTGTATCTGTTATACGGTGAGGAATCATATCTGAAAAAGCAGTATGGGCAAAAGCTGAGGCGGGCGTTGGCTGGGGCAGATGATACGATGAATGCATCTTTTTACGAAGGTAAAAACATCAATCCCGGAGAAATCATTGATCTGGCGGAGACACTTCCCTTCTTTGCGGAGCGCAGGCTAATCATGCTTGAAAACAGCGGCGTATTCAAGAGTTCTTCGGAGGAGCTTGCGGACTATATGAACCATGTCGCGGAAACGACTTGTTTTGTATTTGTAGAGGAGGAGGTTGACAAGCGGGGCAAGATGTTTAAGGCCGCCAAAAACGTTGGCAGGGTAGTGGAATTCCCGCGCCAGACAGAAGAAGTGCTGATTCGCTGGATTCTGGCAAGGCTGGGGCGGGAACAGAAGAAAATTACCCGCCAAGTTTTACAGCTATTTCTGGAAAAAACCGGAAACGACATGGAATATATA
>CAJUTD010000116.1 GCA_910589635.1 uncultured Lachnospiraceae bacterium
GACTTCGAGCGATAAGCAGGCCGTGATTAATAGTCAATAACAACAGGGAACGCCGAGAGAGAGAAAGGAGATATTTATGTCAACAGATAGATACAACAGCCCATTGTCTGAGCGATATGCAAGCAAGGAAATGCAGTATATTTTTTCGCCGGATATGAAATTCCGTACCTGGAGGAAACTGTGGATTGCCCTTGCGGAGACGGAAATGGAGCTTGGGCTAAGCGAGAATGGAAAGCCTGTCATTACGCAGGAGCAGATTGATGAACTCAAAAGCCATGTAGAGGATATCAACTACGATGTGGCAAAAGAAAGAGAAAAACTTGTGCGCCATGATGTTATGAGCCATGTCTATGCCTATGGCCAGCAGTGCCCCAAGGCGGCCGGTATCATTCATTTGGGGGCTACTTCCTGTTATGTAGGAGACAACACGGACATCATTGTCATGGATGAAGCGTTAAAATTGGTGCGTAAGAAACTGGTAAATGTGATAGCAGAATTGGCAAAGTTTGCAGATTCATACAAGGATTTGCCAACGCTGGCATTTACGCATTTCCAGCCGGCGCAGCCTACCACGGTGGGCAAACGCGCTACCTTGTGGCTGCAAGAATTCCTCATGGATCTTGAGGATTTGGAATATGTGCTGGGCAGCCTAAAACTTTTGGGTTCTAAGGGAACGACCGGAACACAGGCGAGTTTCCAGGAATTGTTTGCCGGGGACCAGGAGACGATTGACAAGATAGATCCCATGATTGCCGGCAAGATGGGCTTTGCAGAGTGCTATGCGGTGTCCGGCCAGACGTATTCCAGAAAGGTAGATACGAGGGTATTGAATGTGCTTGCAGGCATTGCGGCAAGCGCACATAAAATGTCAAACGACATTCGTCTGTTACAGCATTTGAAGGAAGTCGAGGAACCGTTTGAAAAGAATCAGATTGGTTCTTCAGCAATGGCATATAAGCGCAATCCCATGCGCAGCGAGCGTATTGCCTCTCTGGCGCGCTATGTGATGGTAGACGCCTTAAATCCGGCGATTACTTCCGCTACGCAGTGGTTCGAGCGCACGTTGGATGATTCTGCGAATAAGCGCCTCTCTATCCCGGAAGGATTTCTGGCGATTGACGGTATCTTAGATTTGTGCCTCAATGTTGTGGACGGACTTGTTGTCTATGATAAAGTAATCCGTAAACATATGATGGCAGAACTGCCGTTTATGGCGACAGAGAATATCATGATGGATGCCGTCAAAAATGGCGGTAACCGTCAGGAGATGCATGAGAAGATTCGCCAGCTCTCCATGGAGGCAGGGAAAAACGTCAAAGTAGAAGGGAAGGACAACAATTTGCTGCAACTGATTGCAGAAGACCCATCCTTTAATCTAACGCTGGAAGAATTGGAAAAATCTATGGAGCCGTCTAAATACGTGGGACGCGCGCCCATACAGGTCGAGAAGTTCTTGGCGCAGGCGGTCAAGCCGGTATTGGAAAAGAACCGGGATATTTTGGGAATGACGGCGGAGATAAACGTTTAGCATATAATTTGATAAATGACAGATACTGCCCAATGAGGCTGTTGTACGAACATAACTTACAAGGTATAGATTCGTTCAAAAGGGGCTGTTGCACGAAGTAATCAATAAAGTTTTCATCCGTTCAAAAGGTTTCCATAGCGAAGCGATGGAAACAACATGCACAAAAATCATCTTGGGAAGCTAGCTTCCCAGAGTGATTTTTGTGCATTCTGTCTTTGCCGCGATAGCGGCAAGACCTTTTGAACGAGTAAATATATTTAGAAAAACAGCAGTGAGAGCTTTTGAATAAGTGGATATATTTAGAAAGACAGCGGCAAGGCCTTTTGAACGTTGTAAAATAGCCGTTTTATTTTCTGCCAGCATTTTCTGCCACTGTGTAATAACAAAATACGAAAGCCAAAGTATACTCCTTTGTATAAACATCCAAATTAATGCAAATACTGATAATAAAATCGTACTTCGTGAAAGGAGATTGTTATGAGTTTGTGTTTGAAAATTACAGATGTCCATGCAAGGGAGATTTTAGATTCCAGAGGGAATCCCACCGTGGAAGCGGATGTGACGGTGGAGACGACCAGCACCGGAAAGAAAACCACAGGGCGCGCTGCTGTTCCGTCTGGAGCGTCTACCGGACAGTTTGAAGCTGTAGAACTTCGAGATGGGGAGCCCAGATATTTTGGCCTGGGCGTGCAGAATGCAGTGAAGCATGTCAACGACAAAATTGCAAAAGTCCTTATAGGAAAGAATGCATTGAATCAGGTAGAAATTGATCGCTGCCTGATCGCAGAGGATGGAACGGATGATAAAATCAATCTGGGAGCTAATGCCATGCTCAGCGTTTCTCTGGCAACAGCGAGAGCGGCTGCCAAGGCAATGGAACTTCCGCTGTACCAATACCTGGGCGGTACGAATGCCAAGAGAATGCCGGTGCCCATGATGAATATTTTAAATGGGGGATGCCACGCGGACAATACCGTGGACTTTCAGGAGTTTATGATTATGCCTGTGGGGGCAAAGAGCTTTCGCGAGGCCCTGCGCATGTGTGCGGAGGTATATCACAACTTGAAGAAGATTTGTGAAAAAGACGGACTTTCCACAGCAGTGGGGGACGAGGGCGGTTTTGCGCCGGATTTGCCGGATGCCGAATCTGTATTAGATTTGATTATGGAGGCAGTGAGGGCGTCAGGTTATGTGCCAGGAGAAGATTTTAAGATTGCGCTGGACGCGGCGGCAAGCGAGCTGTATGATGAAAAGACGGGGTTATACCATTTCCCAGGAGAGTCAAAGCTGAAAGGAGAGAAGGTCGCCCGTAATACAGAGGAAATGATTGAGTATTACGAAAGCCTGATTGAGAAATTTCCGATTATCTCTATTGAGGATGGGTTGGACGAGGAAGACTGGGACGGTTGGCAGGCAATGACGAAGCGGATTGGCGAGCGTATTCAGTTAGTTGGAGACGATTTATTTGTGACAAACACCAAACGTTTGGATGCCGGTATTAAGTTGCAGACGGCCAATGCTATTCTGGTGAAAGTGAATCAGATTGGTACGCTGACGGAGGCGATGGAGGCAATTGAGACTGCGCAGGGAAATGCATACCGCGCGGTGATTTCCCACCGTTCCGGTGAGACGGAAGATACTTTTATCGCAGATCTTGCTGTGGCGGTCAATGCTGGGCAGATTAAGACAGGAGCCCCATGCCGTGCAGAGCGCACTGCAAAATACAATCAGCTATTGCGCATTGAGGAACAGCTTGGCATTCAATAAATTTTAGGTAATATCTGTAACAGTTCAGCTGGTTGTAGCTGAACTGTTGCAAAAAAACCTTGAAAATTTAACCAAGTTGTGTTACGATAGAAAAAGTTATGAGCAGGACGAGATTCAGGAGGTAGGTTTAAAGTGGAAGTATTGAAAATGGTCTTAGTTGTAGTTTTGACGTTAATTAGTGTTGCGTTGACGGTAATCGTTTTAATGCAGGAAGGGAAGTCAGCAGGACTTGGAGCTATCAGTGGTGCGGCAGATACATACTGGGGCAAGAACAAGGGACGTTCCATGGAGGGAAGACTTGTGATGGCGACCAGGATTATGGTAGTGATGTTCCTGGTGATTGCTGCTGTATTGAATATCGGAAGCTTTTAGCAATCGAGAGACTGTCGGCATTCGGCAGTCTCTTTTTGAATATATAGGAGAATTATATGGATAAAGAATTATTGAAAAGCAGAAAAAAGATGATATACGAATTCATGTGCAGCGATTTGTATGTGCCCATGAAGATGAAAGAGATGGCAGTTCTATTTGATGTGCCGCGTGAGGAGCGGCCGGCCTTAGAAGAAGTGCTGCATGAACTACTGGCAGAAGGGAAGATTGAGGTTTCCAAGCGCGGGAAGTATATTAAAATGGAAGATAAATATATCACAGGTACTTTTATCGGCAACGTCCGGGGCTTTGGTTTCGTAGATGTGGAGGGCGAAGAGGAGGATATCTTTATTTCAGAATCCCAAATTAACGGCGCCATGCATGGAGATCTTGTTCAGGTTGCCCTGCAAGACGGTAAGGCGTCTGGGGGCAGGCGCAGGGAAGGTTCTATCGTTAAAGTTTTACAGAGAGGAACTACCCGGGCTGTGGGCACCTTCCAAAAAAGTAAAAATTTCGGCTTTGTTATACCGGATAATTTGAAGCTCGGGCAGGATATTTTTATTCCGCTGGAGTATTCCCAAGGGGCGGTAGATGGGCACAAGGTAGTGGTGGAAATTACGGATTATGGCAATGAGCGTAAAAAGCCGGAGGGAAAGGTCATAGAGATCATCGGGCATATCAATGATCCGGGGACAGATATCATGTCCATTGTCAAAGGCTATGATTTACCGACCCAGTTTCCACCGAAAGTTTTGAAACAGGCAGAGAATGTAGGAAAGCCGGTGAGCGGAGCTGATATGGCTGGGAGAAAAGATGTGCGTGGCTGGCAGATGGTAACGATAGACGGTGAGGATGCTAAGGACTTGGATGATGCCGTTTCCCTGACAAAAGAGGGGGATAATTACCGCCTGGGCGTACACATCGCTGATGTTGCCAATTATGTGCAGGAGCACAGCGCTTTGGATGTTGAGGCATTAGAGCGCGGTACCAGCGTTTACTTGGTAGACAGGGTAATTCCCATGCTGCCGCATGTCCTGTCAAATGGCATCTGTTCTCTAAATGCCGGGGAAGCTCGTCTTGCACTCAGCTGCATTATGCTCATTAGCAAAGATGGAACGGTCATAGAACACGAGATTGCAGAGACCGTTGTCTGCGTGGATTGCAGAATGAGTTATACCAGTGTACGCAAAATCCTCAAAGACAAAGATGAAAAGGAACGGGAGAAATATCAAGAACTCGTGCCTATGTTTGAGTTGATGGAGGAATTGGCGGCCATTTTGCGGGAGAAAAGAAGAAAACGTGGTTCCATTGATTTTGATTTTCCAGAGACAAAGATTGTTCTTGACGGCTATGGCAGACCGCTGGAAATCAAACCATACGAACGCAATGTGGCAACGCGCATTATTGAAGATTTTATGCTCATTGCCAATGAGACGGTAGCACAGGATTTCTTCTGGCAGGAAATTCCCTTTGTATACCGGACGCATGATACGCCGGATCCTGAAAAAATCCGCAAGCTGGCGACGTTTATCAATAATTTTGGCTATTCGATTAAGATTGGACAGGAGGAGATTCACCCCAAGGAGCTGCAAAAACTCCTGGAAAAAGTTGAGGACACGCCACAAGAGCCGTTAATCAGCCGTTTGACATTGCGTTCGATGAAGCAGGCCAAATATACGGTGCAGTGTACCGGGCATTTTGGGCTTGCCGCCCGCTATTATTGCCATTTCACGTCACCAATCCGCCGTTATCCTGATTTACAGATTCACCGCATTATTAAGGAAACGCTTCGGGGAAGGATGAACGGCAAACGGATGGAACATTATGAGAAAATCCTGCCGGAAGCAGCGGCGCAGTCCAGCGCCAGGGAGCGCCGGGCTGAGGAGGCTGAGCGGGAGACAGATAAGCTGAAAAAAGTTGAATACATGGCGGAACACATCGGCGAGGCGTTTGAAGGAGTTATTTCAAGTGTGACGTCATGGGGGATGTACGTGGAACTTCCCAATACGGTTGAGGGTATGGTACACGTCAATAATCTGACGGACGATTATTATCATTTTAATGAAGAGACCTATGAGTTGGTGGGAGAGACAACCGGCAAATCTTATAAGCTGGGACAGAAGATTCAGATTGTGGTGGCCGACGCCGATAAATTTATGAAGACGATTGATTTCGTCTTGCCGGAAGATGCAGAGGAATTTGGCCTTGGCGCTACGGCGGAGGACATCGGCAGATACCGTGCGGAGTGATTGCAGGCGGCATTGGCAGATACCGTACCAAAGTATAACAATTGATATTAGCGGATACCGTGCGGAATTATGGCAGCAGAAAGGAACAGAGATGGGGAAAGAAAGCATAAAAATGATTGCCAATAATAAGAAGGCATTTCACGATTATTTTATAGAGGATAAATTTGAGGCGGGAATCAGCCTGGCGGGGACGGAGGTAAAGTCATTGCGGATGGGTAAATGTTCAATCAAGGAGTCTTTTATCCGCATTGAAAATGGCGAGGTTATGATCTATGGCATGCATATCAGCCCATATGAGAAAGGAAATATTTTCAACAAGGATCCGTTGCGTCCACGGAAATTGCTGATGCATAAGTATGAGATTAATAAGGCCGAGGGGAAGATGACGGCCAAAGGGTATACGATTGTGCCTTTGCAGGTCTATTTTAAGGGCAGCCTTGTAAAAGTTGAGATTGCGCTTGCCCGCGGTAAGAAGCTCTATGATAAACGCCAAGACATCGCCAAGAAAGACATGCGCAGGGAGTCCGAACGTGAATTTAAAGTTAAAAACTTATATTAATTTACTTGTAAATCCTTGACAGACTAATAATAAGCTGATAGAATAAAGTATTGCTGAACAACAGTATTTTAACCAGGGGTTGTACTGGTTTCGACGGGGGTTGTGCAGCTATGGAAGCCATTGGCGGCTCCTGACCGCCTAACAACGGGAACAATAAATATAAACGCTGAAGACAATTTAGCATACGCTGCCTAGTTGCAGCAGTCGGCCTTAGACCACCCACAGTCTGAGATACCGGCTTCGACTATGTGGGAAACGACATACGCAAAGCTTTGCGCGTGTGGGCGTATGATGAAGCTACTGAAACCATCAGCCTGTCATTAGGCGGATGGCAGAGGGAATGCCAAAATAA
>CAJUTD010000117.1:0-1172 GCA_910589635.1 uncultured Lachnospiraceae bacterium
AGAGTAATTTTTGTGCATTCTGTCTTTGCCGCATGAGCGGCAAGACCTTTTGAACAACATATTGTCTTCGTGCGACAGCCCAATTTGACTCATTGCCCGCGGAAATAAAAGCTAATAAGCCGGCCTTTCCCACTGATACCGCTCCATATCCACATGCCCGTCCACAAACTCCACCCCCTCCGCCTTGAGCAAGGTAATCTGACGATTGCCGCCCCCAAATGCAAAGGCCGCAGAAACTCTTCCCTCCTTATTGACGACGCGGTGACAAGGAATATGTTCCGGGTCCGGATTTGCGTGCAGCGCATAGCCGACCACTCTCGCCCATCGCCGATTTCCAGCAATCGCCGCCACTTGCCCATAAGTCGCTACTTGCCCACAAGGTATCTGTTTTACTACTTCGTATATTTTTTCAAATGCAGATTGTTCCATAAAAACTCCTTTAAGACAAAAAACCGGATTACAGTATACTGTAATCCGGCCATCTTATCTTCCTATTATCTTAGAAAATTCTTCTTACTGCTACAATCGTACGATAGTTAGCAGGAGAAGTGTATTTAATTCCTGTTGCCTCAGTACTTGCGTGAACAATGGTGTTGTTACCTACATAAATTCCAACGTGTCCGCTGTAGCAAACAATATCGCCAGGCTGCATAGCACCCGGATCAACGCCATAACCAACACCTGCCAGCGCACTGGAGGAATGCGGAAGTCCTACGCCAAATGCTGCATATACACTCATAACAAATCCAGAACAATCTGCTCCGTTCGTCAGGCTTGTGCCGCCATATACATATGGATTACCAACAAACTGGCAAGCATAATTAGCAACTGCCTGGCCATTTCCACCACTTGGAGGAGCATAGCTTCTGCTTGGCGCTGAGCTGCCGCCAGAAGAACCGGCGGAACTAGAAGAACTTGAGGAGCTGCGTGAAGCTGTTGCCCGTCTTGCTGCCTCCTCAGCTGCCCGTCTCTCTTGTCCGTCCGGTACAGAATGCTGCCTTTTATCTCTGCAGCCGGCAGGTCACCCGCCAGGATCACCACCTTTTTCCCGTCAGCCGCGAGCCGCTCAAGGTGATCGCGGAACTGCTCTAGATACACTGCCGGCATCGACAGATACACCCGGTGCTCGACATGTTCGAGCATGTTGTAGATCTTATCCATGATATGCCGGT
>CAJUTD010000117.1:1182-6571 GCA_910589635.1 uncultured Lachnospiraceae bacterium
TTGGACTCTGCTACGATATAATGAGTACTGCAATCAACAAACTCATTAGAAACCCATCCTTCGCCTTCTTCGATTGAAACCTTTACCCAGCCGTCTTTCTCCTCTACTACGGAAAGTTCTTCACCTTCCGGCACCTGACCTAAAAGTTCTGCATCAGTGCTTGCATCCGAACGGACGTTCAAAGATTCTGTCTTAACATCTGCCACACGGCGTCCAACTGATTTCGCAAGTTCTGCATCACCCAATACCAGGAATTCTGCCTTTATGTAGCCCTCTACGTCACCGGAATGAATCTTGTACCAGTCACCCTCTGTTCCAAGTACGGTACATGCTGAATTATTATATAACTTTCCAAGTACTTCACCGTCCTCGCCTGCGGCGGAACGAACATTAACGTAATTATCTACCTGTGCGATCGCGATATCATCATATTCAGACTTCACAACGGCTTTCTCATTCTGCGCTACCTGTGCGGAGCTCTCTGAATCTTTCCCCAAAGACTTGGCAATTGCTCCCGAAACACCTGCGGTAGAGCTTGTCTCATTCTCAATCTGCACTTCATTCTGAGCCGCTGAAATCAAACTTCCCACACCTGCATTCACTGCTGCGTTTGCTACAAAAGAACTTCCAGACAATACCACTGCCGCGGTCAGACAACATGTAGTTGCTCTTCTGATTGAATTCCTGTTCATCTTATCCTCCATCTTATGCTTTTTATTGTTACAAATTCCTCTCGGAATTCTTCATTTGTTACAATTTTATTACAGGACTTATTATAGCAAAGGGTATGCACTATGTCAACCATAATATTTTACAAAATTATACCACTATTTGTACGCATACTATAAATTGTGACAGCATTGCCAAAGAAAAATGTGAGCAGGTCTGCCTCAACAAAAAAACAATGGGAAAACCACAGAGGCTTCACCCATTGCTTTGCACGTTCTATATTGGATTAACGTTTAATTTCCACTGAGATACCGCTCCACAGAAGTAATTGCATTTGCTCCGTCCGCTGCCGCAGTCACCACCTGCCTGAGCTGCTTTGTGCGCACATCCCCAGCTGCAAAAACCCCGGGCACGCTAGTCTTCGTATCCTCTCCCGCGATAATATACCCCTGTTCATCCCGCTCAACGATATCCTCTGCCGCCGTAGTATTCGGCTGGATCCCCACCGCAATGAAAACCCCCTGTACGCAGAGCGTATGTTCTGTTTCTTCTATGTTATTGTGAACAAGAAGACTTTCCACCTTTCCTTCTCCACAAATTTCTGTCACCCGGCTGTTCAGAACCAGTGCAATGTTCTCCGTCTCCCTCACACGCTCCTGGAGAATACGCGCACCGCGAAATGCATCCCGCCGGTGGATAAGATACACTTTTTTGCATCCTCTGGCGAGAAACAACGCGTCTTCCAAAGCCACATCTCCACCTCCAACTACCGCTACCTCTTTTTCACGAAAAAACGCCCCATCACAAGTTGCACAGTAAGAAACGCCCATTCCTGTAAGCTTTTCCTCCCCCGGAACCATGAGCTTGCGGTGCCTGGCGCCGGTGGCTAGAATCAAAGCTCTCGTTTGATAAGCCGTCTTATTGGTTATCACTACTTTCGTATCATCCTGAACCTGAATCTCTTTTACCTGCTCATTGACAAATTCTGCCCCCAGCTGGTCGGCATGAGCGCGGAATTTCTGCCCCAGCTCAAAACCGGTGATTCCCGGAAGCCCCGGATAATTGTCTACCTCGTAAGTATCCAGAATCTGCCCGCCGCTCATCGGCTTCTCCTCTATAATAAGCGTCTGAAAACGGGCGCGCTGTGCATAGACGGCCGCACTCAGCCCCGCCGGCCCGCTTCCTAAGATTATCACATCATATACCATATTTGACCTCCTGTTTTTTTATTCTAGTTTGCATTTTTCCCTTTTTCATGCCATAATAAAACAGGAAAGGGGGAATGTGCAATGGATATTGCTTCTTTATCAACTGCTTTAAGCATGACAAAGCTCAACGGCGACATTGGCGTTCTCATGTTGAGTAAACAACTGGATGCGGCAGAGACCATGGGAGACTCCATGATTAAGATTATGGAACAATCCGCTGCCCCTCACCTGGGGGGAAATATTGATATTTCCGTCTAAACGTATCCTACAGGCAGGAGCAGATTACCTGGTGTAATCTGCTCCTGTTTGTATGTCTTCGCAATGTAAAACAACCCCTAATTGACAACGGCCTTAAACATGCTCTAAATATACAGTAAAACCCATAAAAACAAAGGCGATAAGGATTCCCAGCACTAATGGCGCCGTTATCAAACGTTCCCCAGTGCCCATTTTAAACATTCCTTTCACATACGCCCATCGCCCATTAATTTTACTGATTGCCATATAAAGGCCAAATGCAGCGCACGTCGTCCCAACTGCTACCACTGCCCAGACCATAATTCCCATCAGAAACATCATAAATTCACCACTTTCCATGCCGGAAGCCAAACCACCAAGCTCCACCTGCTGGTTGGCTGCCGTTTCAGGAATTCCCAGCATATCATAGAGATACGGTAGCAGAAAGCTGATTGCCACACTGGTAAAGTTCAATGTAAAATGAGCAATCATGGAACTAAAAATGCTTCCGGTTGCTTCCACCAGAAATGCCAGATACACGCCGAGCGCAAAAGCATAGATAAACTGATTGAGGTTCATATGCATACAGCCAAACAAAAATGCACTCAGCAATATTGCAGGAAGCATCTTATTTCTGCGATAAGTATGAAACAACACGCCGCGGAACATAAATTCTTCTACGCACGCCGGCATTACCGCCATAAACAATGTGCTCAAAATAACATTCTGCCCCTGCATCAACTCCATCACATTTGCCGTCCCAGAAGTAGAAAACAACATGGAAATGGCATTCAGTACTACAATCAGAGGGTACATCAAATATGTGCAGATTATCACCAACACGATTGTTGAGATATTAATCTTGCGATAGGGAATAAACTCCCGTATTCTTATCTTCTTCCATTTGCAGTATACAAAGCAGGGAACGAAAATCAATGACTGCGACAAGAGCAGCGAAACATAGATTGGCAGAGACGAAAGCGCCGGAACTACTGAGGTCAACACCCCAAATCCTAAACTGACGCCTATATAAATAACTACCACTGCCAGAAACAGCCGGTTTACATTTTTACTCTCAGACATAGCATCCTCCCATCACACACACTCACAAGCGCTTTCCTTGTACTGACTTTAACTTCAAATACAATGCCGGCAACCACCGAAACGGCAGTTAGGCCGGCAAGAATCATCCATATACTGTTTACGACGTCCGGCGGTTCATTCCCCGTGGAACATTTCTCCACCTCTTCCGCCTATGTACTCTAATCTTCTATTTTATTCACAACTTTTGTCTTGACTTTATTGAGATATCCGACAATATCCTCCAAATAGATAAACCCAAGAATTACTGCTGAAACAACACTGACAATACCGGCAGATATGGTAACAATTCTTAATGCCTTCCTCATAAATCCATCTCCTGTTCTGTAATTATTCACTTTTGTCAAAAACTGCAACTATGATAGTCCGTAAAACTACCCATCGAACTACAATTACCAAATCATATAACCTGCATTCTTAAATTAATATACAGTGTAGCACAATGTTTTGGCAATTGCAATCTTTTACTGTTCTTGGGTTTTTATATTTTGCGGATATTGCTATCTGTAATCTCTATTTTACGTTCTTTATACAAACGTCCGACTGCGCGCTTAAATGCATTTTTGCTCATTTTGATTTCCTGCATAATTACTTCCGGTGAGGCCTTATCGTTAAATGGCAGGACACCGCCATATTTCTCCAATGCTTCGATAACCTGCTGCGCATCCTTATCTATCTGAACATAGGCTTTATCCCGCAAGGTTAAATCAATCTTTCCGTCCGGCTTCACACCTGTCACACGCGCCTCAATTTCCTGCCCAATACGCAAAGAGCTGTGGTCCTCATGATGTGGAATCAATGCGGAATATCTGTCGTCCACTGCCACAAATGCGCCAAAGTTATTGCTGAACTCATAGACGCGCCCATGAACAATGTCCCCTCTCTGATAGGTAGAATCTGTATCCAGCATGTCATAAAGTTCCTTCATACTGGCACAAAGACGGCTGCTCTTGTCAATATACAACCTCACCAGTACCGTATCTCCTGTTTGGATTTTCCCTATCTGCTCCTTATATGGGAGAAATAAATCCTTCTCCAGCCCCCAATCTAAAAATGCGCCAATCTGCTGTACCGACACCACCGTCAGCGGGGCTACCTCTCCCATTTTAAGCTTTGGTTCATGAATTGTAGAAATCATTCTGTCTTTGGAATCTTTATATAAGAAGACCTCAACTTCATCCTCAAGCTCGGTGCCCTCAGGCACTTGTTTCGCCGGGAGCAGCACCTTTTTTTCCGGCTTGCCCTCTTCCGCCAGATAAACGCCGAAATCAACCTTTTTCACCACCGTTAATATCTGTTTTTCTCCTAATCGAATCATTTCTTTTCCTCCAACTCTATGATGGCATACGGTCTCCCTTCGCCATCTGCAAGTTTCACCGTAATTTTATCCTGACCTCCTGCAACAAAGGGAAAAATCATATCTTTATAAACTGCCGCTTTACGATACTCTGCCCGCATCTTCCCGGTCTGAAATCCTGAGGGAAGATATTCTTGCGCCATACTTATATATTTTCCATTGTTTACATGCTGATTCGTGTCAATGTGATATTTGTGCACCGGAAACGGTTCCCTGCCCTCCATTTCTTCCGGAAATGCGACCTTTCTCGACTCGCATTCCATCGGAAGCTGCGGTGAGAGCTGATACGCCTCCTGCATCTTGGGCGGAAGCCTCGTAGGTTTCCCTTTCCGCAAATCCAACAGCGTCCAAATGGAATTGGCATACGCCAGCAACTCACCATTTCCAGCCTCCATCGTGAAATTACGGTAACCGAAAAATCCCTTGAATCCGTACGGCCATGTGCAGACTGTAATTCTTTCACCCATCTGTGGGTAGCGGTTTATCTCTATCTGCCAGGAAGATAAGACCCAGATTAATCCTTGTTCCATCAAATAATCTATGCCTACTCCCAATTCCTCTGATTGAAAGCTGCTGCAATCCTGAAAATAATCTATGATGGAAGGCAGCGTAATGTGCCCACGGCTGTCCACTTCACTGTAACGAACCCTGCTGTCAAAACTATACATTATTTCCTCCAATTTTACTAGCTCGAGCTTTAGCGTGACAAAGTATTTCCTATGATATGAAAAATACCTATCACCAAAAGTGATAGGTATCAAGCTGGCCCACAAGGATTCGAACCTTGAAATGACGGAGTCAGAGTCCGTTGCCTTAC
>CAJUTD010000118.1:0-743 GCA_910589635.1 uncultured Lachnospiraceae bacterium
CTAAGCTCCTGACGGCTTCTGCTGTAATAAGTCATCTTGCCCAAGGCAAGTGTCATATTGTATGCCTCCTCATTCATGTAAGCCAGCATTAATACTTCACAAGTCCGGTATTCCTGCACAACCACAGGGATCAGCCCATCACCATTCAACTTAAACTCTGACCAGGGAATCGCAGAGACAAATCTACGTGTCTGTATGCCTTCAGCGGACAAGTTTCGCTTTAAATTCATGATATCTGTGCCCGGGCTGCTGACAAAATTACCGCCTATACCGGTCACAGCATCGCGTTTTAAAATTTCCGTCCATTGTTTCTTGTCGTAACCAGAAACAATCACGCTGAATGGAAGATTTGTGATATTCGCCAATGCCTCCACAATATTTTCATTGAGCACTACCAACTTGTGGATATGTTCTTCCGCCTCTTTTTTATGTTTAAAAATCAAGTCCACGGTCTCCATAGAGACAAGAAGTTTTTCTTCGCCAAAACGCTGCCCCGCCTCCTGTACCATCTCTATAATGTCATGTCTGGAACCGTCCAGAATAGCGCCCTTGCAGCCGGCATAGAGAATCTTCTTGATGTCCTCCATTCTATTAATATTCCCTGCTCCATAAACAGGAATCTCAATATGCCTGCTCAGATTGCGAATAATTCCCAGATGAACATCATGCTCCTTGTCATTCTGTGATAAATCAAACACATAGAGCTTGTCGACCCCGCTCTCATTATATAATTTCGACAATTC
>CAJUTD010000118.1:753-1535 GCA_910589635.1 uncultured Lachnospiraceae bacterium
GCCTGTTACGGCGTTTCCGTCTTTTAGGTAAATTGTGGCGATTAAGTTTTTGTGTTCCATAGCGTCACCTATAAACTGCCTTTCGTTGACATAACGTCACTGATTCGGGGGTCTTTGCTGGTGGCTTCATCTAGAGCGCGCCCAAACGCTTTAAAAAGGCCCTCAATCATGTGATGGTTGTTGGTTCCCGACAGAATTTTCATATGTAAATTCATGCCTGCACTGTAAGAGATGGCATAGAAAAATTCGCGCACCATCTCTGTCTCCATATACCCTACTCTTTCTGTGGTAAACTCCCCCTCAAATGCAAAGTATGGCCTGCCGCTCAAATCAATGGCGCACAATACCAATGTCTCATCCATAGGCAGGATGCAGCTCCCATAACGTTTCATACCTTTTTTATCTTTTAGTGCATAACGAATTGCCTTTCCAAGCACAATGCCGGTATCTTCAATGGAGTGGTGGGTGTCAACGATCAAGTCGCCCTTCACCTGGACCTTTAAGTCGAAGAATCCATGGCGTGCAAAGCCTTCCAGCATGTGGTCAAAAAAGCCAATTCCTGTATCGAGCTGCGTCTCTCCGCTGCCGTCTAAATTGAGCGTAAGATTGATTTCTGTCTCTTTCGTCTTACGGCGCTGTTTGTTGATTCTTTCATTTGACATGGTAATCCCTCCTAATCCTCAAACCTTACTTTAATCGAATTTGCATGAGCCGTCAACCGTTCTGACTCTGCAAATTGTACGATATCTTTGTAAATTGATTCCAGTGCCTCCCTGGAATAG
>CAJUTD010000118.1:1545-4845 GCA_910589635.1 uncultured Lachnospiraceae bacterium
TCAATGGGGAGAAAAACTTTGCCGTCCCATTTGTCGGAAGTACATGGTTCGGTCCGGCAAAATAATCGCCCAAAGGTTCGCTGGCATATTCTCCCAGAAAGATTGCGCCGGCGTTTTGAATCTTCATCATCGTCTCAAAAGGATTTGCTGTCAAAATCTCAAGATGCTCGGAGGCAATCTCATTGACAGCGTGTATAGCCTCTTCCATATTCTCAGCCACCAGAATATAGCCATAATTTTCCAATGATTTCTCTATGATGTCCCTACGGGAAAGAGCGGCGGTAAAATTGTCAATTTCTACGGAAACCTGCTCAGCGAGCGATTCACTGGTCGTAATCAAAATTGCGCTCGCCAGTTCATCATGTTCTGCCTGAGACAGTAAATCTGCCGCCACATACCGCGGATTTGCACTTTCATCTGTTAGTACGAGAATCTCACTCGGTCCGGCAATGGAGTCTATGCTCACATGCCCGAATACGGCCTTCTTAGCCAATGCCACATAGATATTTCCAGGACCGACAATCTTGTCTACCTTAGGAATGCTTTTTGTGCCGAAAGCAAGCGCTGCAATTGCCTGGGCACCGCCAACTTTATAAATTTCATCAACGCCCGCAAGGTCTGCCGCTGCTAAGGTTGCCGGATTTACATGCCCTTCCCTGTTACAGGGAGTTGTCATGACAATTTTTCCTACGCCCGCTACTTTCGCCGGCAACACATTCATCAATACGGAGGATGGGTACGCAGCCTTCCCTCCTGGCACATATACGCCTACACGTGCAAGTGGCGTCACCTTTTGCCCCAATAAAACGCCGTCCGGCCGGCTGTCAAACCAACTGTACTGCTTCTGTTTCTCATGGTATGTGCGTATATTTTCCAATGATTTTTTCATGACCTCAATCAGCTTGTCATCCACGAGCTCATAAGCGCGGTCAATTTCACCTCGCGTTACGCGTATATTTTCCTCATGGGTATCGGCACCGTCAAACTGTTTCGTGTAAGAAAAGACAGCGCTGTCACCATTCTGGCGAACATCTTCAATAATTGCATTCACGCTGTCCTCATATTGTTTATAGCTGTTTGGGCTACGCTTTAGAAGATCCTCCAGAAGATTTTTCCTGGTATCTTCTGTTAATTTTAAAATTCTCATGGAAATTTCCTCCTTATCTCTTGTCTAAAGGACTTCTTTGAGTTCCCGGATTAACTTCGTAATGCGCTCATTTTCCATCTTCATACTGACCTGGTTTACCACCATTCGTGCAGACAGGGGGCAGACCTCTTCCAACACGCCAAGCCCATTTTCCCGCAGCGTCGAACCTGTCTCCACAATATCAACAATAACTTCAGACAGACCAACGATCGGCGCCAGCTCTATGGAACCGTTAAGCTTAATAATCTCTACGGTTTGGTGCTTCTTATTATAGAAATAATCCTTGGCTATCCTTGGATATTTAGTGGCAACGCGAATTAATTCATGGTGCTGCAACAATTCTTTCGCGTCTTTGGGTCCGCAGACACACATTTTACACTTGCCAAATCCTAAATCTAATACCTCGTAAATGTTACGCGCTTCCTCTAAAATGGTGTCTTTGCCGACTACGCCGATATCTGCAGCGCCGTACTCCACATAAGTCGGCACATCCGGCCCTTTGGCAAGGAAAAATTTCAGTTTTAGCTCTTCATTGACAAAGATTAATTTGCGGGTATCTTTGTCTTTCATTTCATGGCAGGTAATGCCTATTTTCTCAAAGGTAGAAAGCGTCTGTTTCGCCAGCCGTCCTTTGCCCAATGCAAATGTCAAATATCTCATTGTTTCCTCCGTTCTGTGTGCCCCTATTATAATGTTCAAGTATCAGATAAACATAATTGCCTGCATATGCATGCGCTGTGCATATGCGCGATAGTCTGCCTCTGTCTTATCATCTTCCCAGCAGACAAGCGCGGCTCCGAGATTTTGCTCACGCAGCGATACAGCTCGCCCAATAGCTTCCTGCTGCTGCTCCCTGTGGTACACAATCAATGTCTGGCTATTTTCAACCTCTATGTCAATTTTCTGTCTTGCCAAAGCGGCCAGAAGCTGATCTGTCACAACTGCAAAACCAATGGAGGGTGCATGCTTACCAAAATAATCCATCAGATCATCATAACGTCCACCTTTCACAATCGGCTCGCCGCTGCCAAACGTATAACCGGCAAAAATAATGCCTGTATAGTAATGGTAACTGCTGAGCATACCAAGCTCTATGGACACATATTTTTCTACATGGTAACAAGACAAGACCTGCATTAAAGCCTCTAAACGTTCCAGCGCATGCAAGATAACCGGGAAGTCTTCGGAAAGTTTTTTTGCCTTGCACATCATATCATCTGTCATACAGAGATTCCCCAGCATAGAAAACAACTCTTGCAATTCCAGCGAAAGATGAAGCGAATCTACGAGTTCTTCCACACCAAAGAAATTCTTATTGGAAATCAGTTCGACAAGCTCCTGCTCCTCTTCTTCTTTCAGTTCTGCCGCCTGCACCAATCCGCGGAAGAAATCGGTATGCCCTACGCCAATTTGGAATTCCAAAAGGCCGGCCGTCTTCAGGGAATCGACAACCAGAGCGAGAATCTCAGCGTCTGCCGCCACGGAATTGTCGCCTACCAGCTCTGCCCCCAATTGCGTGCTCTCCTTCAATCTTCCCTGGTAACTATTATTGTTGATAAACGTGTTCCCCATATAGCAGAGGCGCACTGGAAATTCTTCATCTGCATAATATTTTGCCACGCACCTGGCAATGGAGGGCGTCATATCCGGGCGCAAGACCAGCGTATTCCCCTCTCTGTCAAAAAATTTATATAAATCCTTCGATGGGGTTGTGCCGATTTCCCGACTGAATATATCAAAAAATTCAAACGTCGGCGTCTCAATTGCTTGATATCCGTACTTTTTTAATAAATCCTGCAAGTTCTGCTGTAATATCAGTTTCCTTGCACATTCCATATTATAGATATCCCGAACCCCCTCCGGGGTATGTAACAGTTTACGTTTCATTTGGTAAATTTCCTTTCTAAAGTTAAAATCAACACTTTAACGTGCTACCATGCTACTAGGTTAAACATTGCCTATTATATCGAAGGCTCTAACAAAAGTCAACCGCGTTCTTCTAAATCTTTCTGCATGGCATCCAAATAGGGAATTAATATACCGCCCTTAGACGATAGAAAATACTCCGGTTCCAACTCCTCATAACGGAAACTTTTTCTGCCGCCTTCCTCAGCGCGCGTCCAAAACTCCATCAATTTTTGATAGCGAAGATA
>CAJUTD010000118.1:4855-6550 GCA_910589635.1 uncultured Lachnospiraceae bacterium
GGAGTAAAATATCAGCAAAAATGCAATTCCCTGCTGTTCTTCAAATTTTTCCATAAAGTTCACCTGATGGGGATGAATATTCTGCAAAGGGAACGTGTCTGTATGGCACTCTTTGGCGTCAAAGCAAACGGGAATTCCCTGCACAGCCCCGATATAATCAACGGTGCTCTTCTGGTCAAAATAGGCAAGCGTGATATGACGGCTGTCCTTGTCTATTTTGAGGGGCGTAATGGGGGTCGGCACCTTCTGGATCAGCGCAAGCCCATGCTCCGTATATTTCTCGTTGGTGAGATTTACCAATTCTTCCAGCGTAGAACCTCGAAGCCCTCTTGAATTCCATGTCGGCATATAAATACCGTCCTTTCTATATCTTTCCCAATACCCGCTCAAATTCAGCAGTGGCCGGGGCTTTAAATTCCCTGCCGTCGCCAAGCCTTAAGCGGTATGCCTGAAGCATCTGTGCATGGATATGGAACCGGCGTGCAAAAAAGTCATTCGTCATTTTATCGCCATATTTTCCGTCTCCAACAATGGGATGCCCTACTGAAGCTAAATGTGCCCGTATCTGGTGGGAGCGTCCAGTGATGAGATGTATGTCAAGTAATGTGAAATTATCCATTTCGCTATCCATATCTTTCATATCTATCTTTTTCAGGCAATCATCTCCATGGCTTAAAGATTTCTTCCGATAACAGGCGAGCGGTGTATAACCGGTCTTAATGTATTTGCTTCCCGGTTGTTTCGTCCGGGTAATCTGGACACGGTTGTCTTTCTCCTCTTTTCGCAGCCAGCCGTCTATCATCTGCGGCTTCTGAATCCACCCTTTTACCAGACAACGGTAATGCTTTTCGATATCCCGGCTGTTTAACTGTTCGGCCATCTCCTGTAATCCTTTAAGGCTTTTACCTGCAATCAGAAGTCCTGAAGTATTGTAATCCAGACGATTACAAATGGAAGGCCGGAAGGTTGCCAGCTCTTGTGGCGTAATCGAATGGCTGTGCAGAAGATAGCCGATGATATACTCATTTGCCGAAATATCATCAGGCTTTGCTTTCTGTGATAACATGCCCGCAGGTTTGTTAATGATTAAGATATCTGCATCTTCATATACAATATTCAGCGGAGTATATGGATAATTTCCGGCAACGGATTCCTGGTAAAATCGTATTGCCGGCGAGGCAAACTTGGCAAAAGTCTCTCCGCTCAAGAATAATTTAACCTCATCCTGAACTTTAAGTTTTTCAGAACCGTCCGCTTTTTTTCCATTCAAGGTGATATTCTTCTTGCGGAGCATTTTGTAGATGAAGCTTGTCGGAGCTTCGGACAAAAGCTTTTTCAGATATTTGTCAAATCGCTGCCCCGCTTCATTTTTGCCGATCTGGAAACTTTGCATTACCTTCTCCTCTTCTTGCCCACATTTGCTTTTCTCTTAGCGTTGGACGTTGCTTTTTTCTTCGATTTTTGCTGCGGATGCGAGATTCCTTTATGGGCCATTTCCCTGGGGGGAATCAGGCACTTCTTGTCAAAGCCAATCAAATCTGTTCGTCCGGTTTTGAACAATGCCTCTTTCACCAGGCTATAATTCTTAGGTTCCCGATATTGAATTAAAGCGCGCTGCATGGCCTTTTCATGTGGGTTGTGCGCCACATACACCGGCTCCATGGTACGCGGATCTAAACCTGTGTAGTACATGCA
>CAJUTD010000119.1 GCA_910589635.1 uncultured Lachnospiraceae bacterium
GATACCGGAATGGATATTTGGAACTTGAATTATCTGATTTACCAAGGAGAGGCCAAGATTTTGCCGGAACGCAGAATGCAGAAATATGCTGTTGCCATCGTTAATATATCACAGTTTCGCCGTTACAATATTATTTATGGCTGGAACGCAGGACAGAAGCTTTTAGAGGCGGTTGCCAGTAATTTGCAGAAAAATATCCTGGGGAAAGATGAAATTTGTGCCAGGAACCAGGGAGACCGCTTTGTGCTGCTGTTGAACTATCAGTCGGAAGAAGCGTTTCTTGAGAGGCTTAGGCAGATTGAGCAGGAGACAGAAGAAGATATATATCAGAAGACAGAGAATCATATGACGTTTCAAATGGGAGTTTACCTGATTCCCCAGGACAGCTCAGATATGCGTCTGGCAGTTGATTATGCGACTCAGGCAATCGAATTTATGAAAGACAGCCGTTTGAGCGATGTTATGTTCTATGACGAAAATATAGAGCAGGCGTTAAAGCAGCGGCATGAGAGAGAAAAGTTGTTGGAATCCGTGGATATAGAAGAAAACTTTGTTACTTATTACCAGGCAAAGGTGGATATTCGCAGTGAGAAAGTTGTCGGTGCGGAGGCGCTCGTGAGGTTTTTAGATCCTACGGCTGGTGGTATGGTACGGTCCCCAGGGTTCTTTATACCATATTATGAACAGACGGGAAGAGTGACGGATATTGATTTCTTCGTGCTGCGCTGTGTCTGCCGGATGCTGCAACGCAGGTTAAAGGCGGGTAAACCGGTTGTTACTATTTCCTGTAATTTCTCCCGGATGCATTTCATCAGGCCGGATTTTCCAGAGCGGTTTGAGGAAGTTCTTGCGAGATATCAGATACCGAAAGAGCTGATAGAGGTAGAGATGACAGAGACGATTGTTGTGGAGGAGTTGCAGCAGCAGATTGTGAAACAGACGATCGACGAGCTGCGCAGCAAAGGGGTGCGCCTTTCCATTGATGATTTCGGCTCTGGCTATTCCTCACTCGGTATTTTTGAACAGATTCCGGCGTCTGTCATCAAGCTTGACCGTTCCTTCCTTCTGAACCGTCAGGACAGGAGCCGTCAGGTTAAGATAATGAAAGGAATCGTCAATCTTGCTCAGGAATTGGAGGCGCAGATTGTCTGTGAAGGAGTTGAGACGGACAATGATGTGGAACTGATGCAGGAAATCGGGGCTTATGTAGCACAGGGATACCGTTACGCTAAGCCAGTGCCGGAAAAGGAATTTGAGGAAAGACTGGATTGTGACGGCTAAGAGCTGAAAATGCGAAACTGCTTGTAGTTCATATGCATGAAGATGGATATTGAAAAACACAAAAATAGGGAATGAGAGGAAAAGCCCATGGAAACACGAGAAAAGTGCTTCTGTGGGCTTTGTTAAAAAATGGTGCAGAAATGAAAATTTCAGAAATATTTGAAATAACGGATAGACAATGGTATACTTGTAAACGGTACATTTATTTCTAGGAAAATTAACATAACAATTATTACAAAAATCACAGGAGGCAACATATGGCAGAAGTACATAAGAAAGGATTAAATGCTGATTTGATTGAGGCGGATTTGGAAAATTGCTGTAGAGGCACAGAAATGTGCGAGCATTGTCAGGGCAAATCTTGTAACATAGGATTTGCAAAGGAATGCATCAAGGCGTATAAGAGGCAGCCTCAAAAAGAAGTTCCAGGAGGAACTGAGCAGATTCCGACTACAGACTTCAAGGTATTTGATGAAGTTGAACTGGAAACTGCAATCGCGCATATTCTGAGAGAGTGTAAGGATTGTAAAGAGGACCATACGGAAGATTGTATCATCAATGTCATCCGCAATTGTTATGAGGCCAGTCTTTTGGGTGACATACATCCCTATGAGGGAAGTGCATTACAGTATTTGATGTATTTAAGGGCGAATTATCCTGAGAAAGCAAACGATATTGCGTATCTTTATTCCCGCGGGTAATGAACCGCGGGTGTCCTGCGGGGATGTGCCAATGCCAAAGACCGCGGGCAATAGAGAGGCTTGCTTATATGGACAAGGAGGTATGCTGTAAATGCTTTTAAAGGACATTAATGCAGGGCAAAGCTGCATTATAGAGAAATTAAATCTCCCATTTCAGATGGAGCAGCGGCTACAGGCGCTTGGAATGACAAAGGATACGACAATTTCTGTTTTAAACAGAAAGGGAAAAGGGATCATGATTATCAAGCTGCGCGGCACCCGTCTGGCATTGGGATATAATATGACCAAAAATATTGATGTGAGGAAAGCGGGGAAAATGTCATGAGCGAGAATCTTACCATCGGTTTTATTGGCAACCCCAATTGTGGAAAGACGACGCTTTTCAATGCTTATACAGGGGCAAACTTAAAGGTGGCAAATTGGCCGGGAGTAACCGTGGAAAAAGTAGAGGGGGCAATCAAAGACCATGATTTAAATATTCGCCTTGTGGATCTTCCCGGTACATACAGCCTGACTTCCTATACGATGGAGGAAAAAGTTTCCAGGCAGTTTATTTTAAGCGATGAGGTGGATGTAATTATCAATGTGGCGGACGCTTCCTCACTTGAACGAAATCTATATCTGACATTACAGCTTTTGGAGCTGGGGAAGCCGGTTGTCCTGGCCCTGAATATGATGGATATTGTAGAGAAAAGAGGCATGGAGATTGATATGCACCGATTACCGGAGATGTTGGGCATTCCTGTGATCCCGGTTTCTGCAAGGAAGCGTACCGGATTGGAATCGCTGCTGCATGCTGCGGCTCACCACAAAGGATGTGCGGACCCGGACTGCCTGATTCATCACCATAAGAGCGAAGTACATCACATCCACGACCATCATTCAGAATATGCGATGGTATATTCCGATGAGATTGAGGATAAAATTGACCAGATAATCTTGGAACTGAAAAAACAATACCCCTCTCTAAAGAATTACCGCTGGCATGCGATTAAGCTGCTGGAGCAGGATAATGAAGTCAGTGAGAAATATCCCATAAATCTGCCGGGCTTGACGGGGGAAAGTTATGAGACGCAGATTATAAATGAGAAATACGATTTTATTCAGGAAGTGATAGATGAGGTATTGCTCCATAAGCAGCGTCAGGATAAGTTTACTGAGAGGGTGGACAGAGCGCTGACGCATCGTATTTGGGGAATTCCTATATTTCTGGGGATTATGGCGGTTGTTTTTTTCCTTACGTTCACAGTAGGAGATTGGATTAAGGGTTATTTTGAAGTAGCAATCAATTTTTTGTCCACAATTGTTACCCAGGGACTTGCAGCTATCGGCGCCGGTACAATTTTAGAATCCCTGGTTGTGGAAGGAATTATTGGCGGTGTGGGCACAATAGTCACGTTTTTACCGAATATTTTTATTCTCTTTTTGGCGCTGGCATTTTTGGAGGACAGCGGGTATATGGCTCGTGTGGCTTATGTGATGGAGGGCCTTATGAGCAGTCTTGGACTTTCCGGTAAGGCATTTATACCCATGTTGTTAGGCTTTGGCTGTACGGTTCCGGCAATCATGGCTTCAAGGGCGTTGGAAAACAAGCGCGACCGCTATAAGGTTATGCTTGTGACACCGTTTATGAGCTGCAATGCCCGCTTGACAATTTATATCCTCTTTTCGGAGATGTTTTTTGGCAAAAATGCTATGCTGGTTGCCTATTCCATGTATTTAATAGGTATCGTGGTGGCAATTATAGTGTCTATGATATTACATCTTATAGACCGAAAGAAGAGTGAAAATTATCTACTGATTGAGCTGCCGGAATATAAAATGCCGGATGCGAGGACGGTTGCTATTTACGTGTGGGAAAAAGTAAAAGATTATCTTGGAAAAGCCGGTACAACAATCTTTTTGGCAACATTGATTATTTGGTTTCTGCTCAACTTCGGACCACACGGATATGCTGCCGATATGTCTGAAGGCTTTGGGGCTATGATAGGTAAATGGATGGTGCCCCTATTTGCGCCGATCGGCTTGGGCTTCTGGCAGATTACAGTAGCGTTAATTGCAGGAATATCTGCCAAAGAAGTGGTAGTCTCGAGCTGTGCCGTGTTGTTTGGCGTTGTAAACGCAAATTCTCCTGCCGGCATGGAAAAGTTTTCCGCCGTATTACAGGAGATTGGCTTTGGACCTCTGAATGCTTTTTGCCTGATGGTATTCTGCTTGCTCTATATCCCTTGTGCGGCTGCGCTCGCAACTGTACACAAGGAATCAGATAGCTGGGCATGGACAGGGTTTGTCACGGCGTTCCAGCTTATTGTCGCCTGGGTGGTTACGTTTGTAGTCTATCAGATTGGGATATTGTTTCTGTGAGAAGTATGAAAACTGATAGAGTGAAATAGTTTGTGATTATCTGGTCGTTAGCGTAGGCTCTTATATATGTGAGAGCCTGCGCTATTGCTATTTCAAATTCAGGATGAAAATATAGTATTATAGATTTCTGTAACGAAATGTAGTAGAATAAAAAGCAGGCGTATATGTTGCAGATGGAAAGGACGTAACATGGAGGAAGAGGGACTGAAACTATATACAATCAATACGGATGAGTTTTCAGATGAGGCGTATTATAAAGCGTGCTACAGCAGCCTTTCTGCTTGTCGGAGAGAAAAGACAGACAGTTACCGGTTTCCGGCGGACAAGAAACTGTCTGTGGGAGCAGGTATTCTTCTGGACAGAGGTTTGCGGGAATATGGGCTTAAGGAATCGGAAGTGGAATTTGCATATGGCGAAAATGGCAAGCCATATCTTTCAGATTATCCCCAAATTTACTTTAACCTGGCGCATTCTGGTACTATGGCACTGGCGGCCTTTGCAGATACAGAAGTTGGCTGTGATATAGAAGAGATTAGAACAGCCAGTCTCAAGCTGGCAAAACGTTTTTTTTGTCTCAGTGAATATGCATATATTGATAGCTTTGCCGGAAGAGAACAAGATTATGCCTTTTACCGGATTTGGACACTGAAAGAGAGTTTCTTAAAAGTTACCGGCATGGGCATGCGTTTGCCGCTGGATGCGTTTGAATTTGCCTTTACAAAGCATGGGACAGTGACAATCCGTCAAGAATATAATAAGGAAAAATATAAGTTCCTGGAATATGATTTTGGAGTATATCATGCAGCGATATGCATACAAGTGAAAAAGGAAAGACGGGAGTAGAATTTTGGTTAATCGGATTTCCCGTGGGAATAAATTCCTTGTTTCGCCAGGCAAATATGGAAATGTAAAAACCATAGAAAAAAGACTTGTTTTTTACATGAAAATCAGGTATTAATATTTATGGGAAGGTATCAAGATACCGGATGAAAATATTACATAAAGAAATGGATGATTTTAAGGATTAAGACTGCTGGCTGAAAGCCGGCTGAGTTGTCCATAATTTTATACTGAGAGGTGGATTTATGCATATGAGTAGCAGCAAAAGGAGACAGAGCCGGGCAACGCGTTTTTTGACGGGGAGTTTTATATGGCTTCTGTTAGTCAGCGCAGTAGCATTTCTGTGCTTGGGATATTATGTACATATAGTTAGTGAAACCTCCATCGCCCAAGTGGGAGATTTGTACATGAAGAGTATGAATGCACAGATTTCTTCACATTTTGAGACGCTTATAAAACTGAAATTAGAGCAGACGGAGACGGTTGAGAAAGTCGTTTCGCCTGAAGAGGAAATGGACATTGATAAATTATACGATGAATTAGTTTACAGGGTTCAGGTGAGAAACTTTGATTATCTTGCTTTGTGCTCTGAAGATGAAGAAATAGAAATGCTCTTTGGTGAGAAAATCCATCTTTCCGATCCGGTGCCTTTTTTTGAATCTCTGAGGGAAGGGAAGAATAAGGTTGCAGTCGGGGAGGATGCCATTGGTAATAAGATTGTTATTTTTGGTGTAGTAGCAGATTATCCGATGAAGGATGGAGGACGGAGTATGGCGATGATCACGGCTCTTCCTCTGGAATATATCAGCACTATGTTAAGTACAGAAGATGAGGATTCTCTGATGTTTTCTGAGATTATCCGCAAGAACGGTACGTTTATAGCCAGTGATTTAAGTGACATATACCCGGATTATTTTACCAGTTTATATGAGCGCTATCCCGAGAGTGATGCCAAAGAAATAGACCAATACATAAAAGAACTTTCTGTGGCAATGGCAAATAAGGATGATTATTCTACAATCCTTAACTTAAATGGGAGCAGGCAGCAAGTTTATTGCAATTCTCTGCCTTATTCGGAGTGGAATCTTGTTACAGTGCTGCCGTTTGGGGAGCTGGATAAGATAGTGGAAAGCTTGGGTAAGAAGACAACGACTGCCGTGACATTGATTTTTTCTATTATTTTAGGCACGCTGATTCTTATTTTCTATTACTACTTTAAGATGAACCGGCAGCAGATGCGAGAGTTAGAGGAAGCGCGGCAGGAAGCGCAGCACGCGAACCAGGCGAAGAGTGAATTCCTATCCAATATGAGCCATGATATCCGAACGCCTATGAACGCCATTGTGGGTATGACGG
>CAJUTD010000120.1 GCA_910589635.1 uncultured Lachnospiraceae bacterium
GCCGCATGAGCGGCAAGACCTTTTGAACGAGTAAATATATTAGTGCGACAGCCCCCTTTTGGTACTATAAAATGGAGAAAGTCAAAGTATTTTCGCTCAAATTATTACATAAATGTTAAAAAATATACTTGACAATTTCTCCCAAAAAAGCTATTGTGTTATTAAGTTAATACAATAATACATTCAGGGCGCTATCAACGTCCTTTCACTACAGAAACGAGGTGATTGAATGCCATGGAATTTGGATTCCGACCGTCCTATTTTTATCCAAATTATTGAAAAAATCCAGATGGACATCATTTCCGGCCTGTACGCTCCAGGAGATAAACTGCCCTCTGTACGGGAGCTTGCCCAGAAAGCATCTGTGAACCCAAACACAATGCAAAAGGCGCTCTCTGAGCTTGAGCGTACCGGTCTTGTTTATTCCCAGAGAACCAGCGGACGATACATTACGGAGGATAAAGCTATGATTACAAACCTGAAGGCAACGCTTGCCAAGGATATCGTGACACAATTTTTAGATAACATGCAGAGACTTGGAATAAAGGATGAGGAAGTAATCTCCCTCATATCAGAAATTATTAAAGGAGACAGCCATGACACTGTTAGAATGTAAAAATCTTACCAAACTATATGGAAAGCATACTGCCATCTCGGACATCAACTTGCAAATTGACAGCGGACATATCATCGGCCTCTTAGGCCCCAACGGAAGTGGCAAGACTACATTAATCAAACTGATTACGGGCCTTTTATCCCCCACCTCCGGCACAGTATACGTCAAGGAGGAACCTATCGGCCCCGCCAGCAAAAGTATGATTTCTTACCTGCCAGACCATACCTACTTAAATAAAAGTGCGCGCGTTCAGGACATCATTGATTTTTTTGCAGACTTCTATGAAGATTTTGACTCACTGCGCGCTTTCGATATGATGGCAAAATTACAGATCAATCCGCGCCAGAAGCTAAAGACGCTGTCAAAAGGCACACATGAGAAAGTACAGCTCATTCTAGTGATGAGCCGCCACGCAAGCCTCTACATTCTCGATGAGCCCCTTGCCGGCGTAGACCCTGCTGCAAGAGATTATATCCTAGATACGATTCTGTCAAATTATGATGAAAATGCCTCCATCCTGATTTCGACCCATTTAATTTCAGATATTGAGAACATTCTGGACGAGGTAATCTTTATCCAGGACGGCACACTGCACACCCACGCTCTGGTAGACGAATTGCGCGAGCAGGATCATAAATCTATCGACACTATCTTCCGGGAGGTATTCAAATGTTAAAGAAACTTATAAAATACGAATGGAAAGACACCAGGCGACTGCTGCTCCCGATAAATCTGGCAATCATTGCGCTGACATTGGTTGGATGCGCTATGCTGAGCACCAGTATCTTTGATTCGAAGGAGGCACTCATATTTTCCATCCCCCTGTTGCTTCTCTATGTGCTCTCCATAATGGCATTTTCTTCTGTGACAATTATTTATATTTATGTGCGCTTTTATAAGAACTTGTATACTGCCGAGGGCTATCTGATGCATACGCTTCCGGTTACCCCGATGCAATTGTTCCACTCCAAACTCATCGTCGGATGTTGCTGGTTCGGCTTAAACAGCCTGCTTACCACCCTGTCCGTAATGGCTCTGGGATTTGCTGCCGGCTTCCATCAGGCCTCCATCAATATGAACTTTGACACCGTCAATTTAAACCTTGACCCCTCTATCTCCTTTGCGGATATTTTCGGTTATCCATTGCCAACCTTTCTGCTCTGGATGCTGGCACTGTTGGTTCTCGGAGCCTTTTCTTCCATCTTGATGGGATATGTAAGCGTCCTGCTTGGACAGCAGATGGAACGCAACAAACTGGCTGCGTCCATCGCATTCTACTTCGGCATTTATATGGTAATCCAGGTCATTACTTCCGTTGCTATGATGGTACTGGAATTCATCGCCTTAAATGATACTGCGAACGAGAGTTTTACGGCTACCATGTCTGATACTTTTCGTATGGTGTTACCCTTGATGGGCATTATCTATTTCGCTGTGGGCATTGTATTCTATATCATTTGCCGGTTACTGATGAACCGCAAGGTAAATCTGGACTGAATACGCGTATAAATGATTTATTTTACCACCATTTCTTATTTCACACTATGCGATATGACGCATAATATTCTTTTCTTAAAACCGTATAGTAAAATAAACGCCTCCCCTCTATAATCCTGCATAGAGGGGAGGTGTTCTGCAATGAAAAAGAATCATAACGCAACAGGATTTTTCCTGGGCGATGTAGAAGAAACCTTTTAATTAAGGCAAGTATTACGCCAACGACTGTTTTGCAATCACCGTTTCAGCCGATACGTCCGCAGTACATGTGCGTTTATTTAGGCTGTTTCAATTGGCAAAGCTGTCACTTAAACCTTTATGCCATAACATTTTTCGGCATATTCTCTCACCTGTTCAGCGCGTTCGCGCTGGCCCATTGCCTGAAAGACGGCAACACTCTGATAAAAATTATCTTTCGACACATCATTATGCCCTAACTCTGCCAGAGCACAGGCTTTGTTGCAAAGCAGCATGGGAAACGCATGCAGTTTCCCATATTCAACGCAATAGTCAATCCCTTTCTGGCAGATTTCCAGGGCTTCTCGATACTGTCCTTCCTGCCCAAGCCAGCTGGATAAATTCTGTAAAATCATCAAGTATTTTACAGACAACTCCTGCCCGCCAAAAGTATGTTCCTCTATATATTCTTTAAGTTCAAACAACAGCCGCATTGCGCCACACACATTGCCGGCAGCGTGATAAGCACAGCCGATGTTGTTTAAAATACTAATCTCATGAAACGTTAAAAGCCTTGCGCGGATGTGTATGCCATCAAAATCAGGAATCGTCATGCGAATCACCTCCATGAGCCGTTCCAAAACAGACTGTGCACACTCTCCCTGATTTTTGCAGATAAGCACCCTTGCAAAACAGACATACTGCTCTTCCAATTTCAAGCTGTATTCCTTCTTAGAAATGCGGGCAAACTTTTTTTCCAGCATGTCCACAAGTTTTTCCGCCTGCCCATAATCTTTTTTTGCCAGACAGCGGGTCAAACATTCCTCAGCCTCATAACGCTCCAATTCTTCCGGTGTAAGGTAACTGTTGTATATCCGGTCGACAATTCCCAGTCTCTGCATCAATGCTTCCAATATCCTCTTCCCGGGCGCCTGAACCCCATTTTCAATTCTGGACAACGTGGAAGCTGTGCAGATTCCGTAGCTCAGTTCTTCCTGGGAGTATTTCTGTCGTTCCCTGGCATCACGTATGAGGCTACCGACTGCATAATGTGCCATATTCTGTCCTCTTTTCCTACCCCGCCGTAAGACGAATAACAAATGCTTTTGTATACTCCTCCCATTCTCCCTGTTCTAAGACTAAACTCCCACCGTGCATGACAACTGCTTTTTGTGCAATACTCAGTCCCAGCCCGCTGCCTCCTTTACTGTTTCTCGATTCATCCCCCAACACAAAAGGTTCAAAAATATAACGCGCCGTCTCCTGTGGAATCACCGCCCCGCTGTCACACACACGGATTGTGATCTCCTCATCTTCCGCCTCTGCCATAACCCACACCTTAGTTCCCGGAGAGTTGTGGCGAAGCGCGTTGCTCAAAAGATTATTGATAACTCGATGAAACTGCACCGCATCTACTTCCAAAAATAACTCCTCTTCCGGGATAAGTGGCAGGATTTCCATACCTTTTTCCTCAAAATCCATATACATTCCCGCCACACACTCCCGCAGCAGTTCAAATAAATCCACCTTGGTCTTATTGAGTGCAAACCCTTCACTTTCCAGCTTCACATATTCAAAAAGAAAGCTTAAAAGTCCGCTCATCTGCATGGATTTATTATAAATCGCCTCCAAATATTCCTGCTGTTTTTCTCTGGGAATCCCATTTTCCTGAGCCCCTTGTTCCACCAGCGCTTTGGCATACCCCGCCACTGTTGTCATGGGAGTCTTTAAATCATGCGCCACATCTGACAAAAGAAGATTCCTTCTCCTGTCATACTCCGCCTTCTGCTGCCGCTCCTGCTCCTCCATACGCTGTATCTGTACGCTTACCATCTGCCCAAATACAATTGCCGCAAGCACATAAGGCAACAGTAGAGTCAAAAGAATCAACACCGTCAACGCAATCATCCCCAAGATAAAAAAGTTTCTCTGCGCTGGGCTCATCTGTAACGTCTGACTGGAAATTTTGCCTGTCAGTACGCTCCCTGCCAACTGCTCGCCAAATGTACGCAAAGCAAATCCTGCTACGTCCGGCAGCTGATTGCAAATTCCCATAACAGCGAGATACAAGCCTCCGCGGCACAGCGCGCTGATGCTCTGTCCACTCTCCAACCCCGCTGTAAAAAATTCAATATCCAGATAATCAGACAGCCACGGAAATACCACTTCCTCATAAATCCCATTTAGCAGCCGTTCACTTATGCTCACCAGAAGGAGAATTAAGAGAAAGCGTTTGATCAAGAATTTTTTCCATTCTTTGTTATTCATCCCTACTCTTTCTCCATGCGGTAGCCAAGCCCGCGGATTGTTTTAATATAAGCGCTGCCGTCCTCAGACAGTTTCGCACGAAGTCGGCTGATACACACCATGATATTATTGTCTGCAATAGCGTATTCTTCTCCCCAGACATTTTCATATACCTGCTGTTTCGTAAATACCTTTCCCGGATATTCCATAAACATCCGCAACAGCTTATATTCTACAGAAGTCAGGTCAATCGGACTGCCTTTTCGATACACAATGCACTCTTCCGTGTCCAGCCGCAAATCTTTCACTTCAAGTTGCTTGACCTTCTCCCCCTTCGCACCCAACGAATAAAATCTGCGGATATTGGAGTTAATTCTCGCCAACGCCTCCATGGGATTAAAAGGTTTTGCCAGGTAATCGTCCGCCCCCAAATCTAGCCCAAGAATTTTATCGGAATCCTGGTTTTTAGCAGATAAAATCATCACTGGCATGTTGCTGCTTTCACGTAGCTTTTTTAAAACATGATAACCGTCCACTTTTGGCATCATGATATCCAAAAGCGCCATATCAATTTCTTCTTGCTCCAACAGGGAAAGGGCAGATTGTCCATCTGCCGCTTCCAATACATGATAACCGTCCTTTTCCAGATACAGCCGGAGCAATTCGCGAATTTCTGTCTCGTCATCTGCAATTAGAATTGTATACGCCATAGCTGTTCCTTTCCCTCAATACCATATATAATACCATGAATTGCTTCGCAATAACATGGCAACCTATGCGCAATTCGTGGTAACTTATACGCAGTCCTCAAGCTGCTTTTCTACTGTCTGCAAACCCTTTAATTTTAAGTATAATGCAGCGTTGGTCTGATTTACATAGGGGTTCACATAGAAAATTCCCAAAATGCCCAACGTCATGCCATTTAAAATATACCATCCCAGGAAAGATAAGTCCAGCACAAAGGCTTTTCCTTTGTTTCCCTGCATCATCATGTTACTTAGTGCAAAAGCCTCCTCCCTGTCAATGTTGGGGTTATCGCCTAAAATATATGGAATCATCCTGTATTCATAAGCCTTGATAATCCCGGGGATAACTAAGAGCAGGCTCCACAAAAATACAAATAAATCACGGAAAAACAGTGTTTTTATACAATTCAGATAATTATGGTCAAACGCAAAACATATTTCTCTGAGATTTGCATCTTGTTTGAGATTTTGTACAAAAAAGCGGTTCACTCCTACTTCCAAGGGGTTTATCAGGAAAACCGACAAGGGAATAACAATAATTAAAACTACCACAAACACAATCGTAATTATCAGAACAACCACTGTAGCTACAGCCGCCGCTGTAATTACAGTTTCAGCAGGATTGCCATTTGTAATATCATCTAATAATGTATCTAAATTTGCATCGGATTCCTCATCGTCCCAGCTATCCCCTGCATCATCCCAGTCATCTTCTCTATCATCCCAGCCATCTTCTGTATCATCCCAGTCATTGTAACTTCCGCTAAAATTGTCAAAGTTGTTAGAAATGCTGTTTCTCGTAAAGACATCACGAACTCCACTGTATGTTCCACCGGAGCCAAAGCCTGCCCCACCACCCAACAATGCCATCAACAACGCAACCAGCACACATTTCCAGTAGTTTACGCGAAAACGGCGTTTCGCTGTTTCTTTCAACTCTTTTCTCGTCCACATATTTATTTCCTCCTTCTCATATAGATCGTAATAGGTCGTTTGTAATTATCTTTTCAAATACTATATCTTATTTTTCTTAATTTGGAAAACATTTTTTCTTACAGAAACCTTACAATATTTTTTAAACCTCAAATTCCATATCAATGGCGCCATCTATTTTGACTTTCCCAATTTTTTATAATAGTCGATATTCTAGTACAACGAAAATTAAGTCTTTGATATATTCACGCTGGATAATTGATTCAGA
>CAJUTD010000121.1 GCA_910589635.1 uncultured Lachnospiraceae bacterium
GTGAGCATGATATTCCAGGCCGTTTTCATTGGATATTCCGTGGGCGCAGCTCCGGTCATCAGTTACAATTATGGCGCGCAAAACTGTGAGGAATTAAAAAGCCTGAGACGAAAAAGCATGCTGCTAATCGGCATATTTTCCGTCGCTATGCTCGCCGCAGGGCAGCTATTGGCACGGCCTCTTTCCATGTTGTTTGTCGGTTACGATGATGCTCTAATGGATATGACAGTACATGCTTTTACGATTTTTTCCTTTTCCTTTTTGCTGTCAGGCTTTTCCATCTGGGGCGCGTCCTTTTTTACCGCACTCAACAATGGGCTTGTATCCGCACTCATTTCCTTTTTGCGAACCTTCTTGTTCCAATGTGCGGCCGTTTTAATCTTCCCCTTCTTCTGGGGACTTGACGGAATCTGGTACGCGGTGGTTGCAGCGGAATTGTTGGCAGCCGTAATGACTTCGCTGTTCCTTCTTGGAAAACAGAAAAAGTATCGTTACTAGGACAAAGAAGGCATCGCACATTCATCTATTTTGATGATTGGACGATGCCCTCTTTCTATAAATTATTCCTTTATTATATTAAGTTCTCTGGAAAAAAATGACAGAAAATAACCTGTATTATTTTAGCAGATTCTACATATACCACAAATAACAGATAATTTGCCCATGTTCCATTTCTCGGCAGTCCAAATTTTTTACATGGATTTTACATATACCTCTCTCTGATTTCACAAGCACGTGATACAGTGATCCTACATTATTGAAAGCGAGGTACTGAACATGGATTTACTCAGCATATTTTCGATGATCGGCGGGCTCGCCCTCTTCCTGTATGGAATGCATCTCTTAGGTGAAGGGCTCGCAAAAGTCTCCGGCGGCAAAATGGAAGCAATTCTTTCTAAATTGACGGACAGCCCCCTAAAAGGCGTGCTGCTCGGTGCGGGCGCAACCGCCGTCATACAGTCTTCCTCCGCAACTACTGTAATGGTAGTCGGCTTTGTCAATTCAGGCATCATGCAGCTGCGGCAAGCCGTGGGAATTATCATGGGCGCCAATATCGGAACGACGATTACTTCTTGGATATTAAGCCTCTCCGGCATAGAGAGTGATAATCTTTTTGTCAAACTCTTAAAGCCCGATGCGTTCTCGCCCATCCTTGCAATGATCGGCATCATTTTACTTATGTTCTGTAAATCTGAACGCAAAAAAGACGTGGGAACCATTCTCATTGGATTTGCCATCCTCATGTTCGGCATGGACACCATGAGCTCCGCAGTGGAACCGTTAAGAAATATCCCCGCATTTACTGATTTATTTGTGGCCTTTTCCAACCCGATTGTCGGCATGATTGCCGGAACAATCCTCACTGCCATCATCCAGAGCTCCTCGGCATCAGTAGGCATCCTACAGGCGCTCTGCATTACTGGGGCTATTCCCTATTCCGCCGTGCTGCCAATTATTGCCGGCCAGAATATCGGCACCTGTATCACGGCTCTCCTGTCATCCATCGGGGCAAGCACTAATGCCAAACGGGCGGCGTTTATCCATCTGTATTTCAATGTGATTGGCACGGCTGTATTCATGATCGGCTTTTATATCATCCATTATATCTCGCCCTTTGATTTTTTAGAGCAGATTGCCACGCCTTCGGGCATCGCAGTTACGCACTCCTTTTTTAATATCTTTGCCACCATTATTTTGCTGCCATTTTCATACAAACTGGTAACGCTGGCAAGCATCTCCGTGCGCGATAAAGAAGAAAATATTGAGCCCGAGCTTCCTGCTAAACTGGCTCCCTTGGCAAACATGGATAAACGTTTTTTAGACAATCCTCCTTTTGCACTCACACAATGCAAAAAGACGACAGGAGCTATGCTGGCATTGGCAAACGAATCTGCCGAGGAAGCAATTGCGCTAATTTCCAATTACAGTGGAAAAAAAGCTTCTTATATAGAAGACCTGGAAAATTACGTCGACCGTTATGAGGATGAAATCAATGATTATATATTTAAAATAGATTTGGCTCCATTATCTGAAGCCGATTCTCGGGAATTGTCCGCCATGCAAAACTGCGTCGGAAATATAGAACGTGTGGCCGACTATGCATTGTCTATCGTGCTTAGTTCCAAAAAAATGGAAAAAAAGAAACTTGATTTTTCTAAAGAGGCGAAAGAAGACCTCAAATTATATGGCAGCATCGTCCTGTCCTTGATAAAGCACACGGCAGAATATTGGGAAACTCCCGACCCTGTGATTGCCAACGACGCCTGCCAGTTAGAAAATGAGCTCAACCGCATTGAGAAAAGAATTATCAAAGGTGAGAAAAAACGTCTCAAAAAAGATAAATACGGCATAGACATGGGATTCATCCTTTCAGATATTTTACTGGGCATGAAAAAGGTAACAGAACACAGTGTGCAAGTTATTGAGGCTGTGCAGTCTGCACAGTCGGAATAAGTGCTTCATTGTCCGCAAATAGCACGCGAATTGTCGTGCCAATCCCCACATCGCTGTCTAGGAAAATATCTGCATGATGGACTTCCGCGATATGTTTGACAATAGCCAGTCCAAGGCCGGTGCCCCCGGTCTTTCTGGAACGGCTTTTGTCCACGCGGAAAAATCGTTCAAACACACGCTTCTGGTACTTGGGGGAAATACCGATGCCATCATCCTGCACAATCAGTTGATTTGTGACTGTTACCCACACATGGCCGCCTTCGCGGTTATAGCGGATGGCATTGTCACACAAATTGTAGAGCAGTTCTTCGAGCAGACTTTTGTCGGCATGAATGACAAGTGGCGTGCCTTTCAAAGAAAGCGTAACGCCGTGCTTATCGGCAATTGGCTGCAACATCTCCACACAACGCGCGGCAAGCCCATACACATCCACAGGCTCAAACGAAAGGCTGTCATCCGGCGCATCATCCAGCTCTGACAATTGCAAAATATCATTGATTAATGCCAGTAACCGCTGGGCATTTCCATGTATTTCCTCTGCAAAATGCCGCCCTTCCTTTTTAGACGCCATACCGGTGGCAATCAACTCGGCATAGCCTGAAATGGAGGTCAGCGGCGTTTTCAGTTCATGGCTTACATTAGCGGTAAATTCCTGGCGTATTTTGGCATTCAGCAACGCCTCCTGATGCCGGGAGCGTATCAATTCAATAAACGGCATCAGTTCCTTGTAGGTACTGACGTTTTGCAGATGTTCCATATCGGACGCCATCTGCTCGATTGGCGAAACGAAAGCCTTTGTAAGCTGCCTGGCAATCCACACAGATATTAAAAATGATAAAACGGCAACTAACAGGGTAATTGGCAGCGTATTGCTGTAAACATTCCAGATACTGCCCGCCTCCTTGGCGATACGCAGAATTGTCCCATCCGCTGTACGCCTGGCATAGAAGAAAATATTCTTTCCCATCGTCTCAGACTTGCGCACACTCGTGCCTTCCCCTTTTTTCATTGCCTGCGCGACCTCCGGCCTCCCCTTATGGTTGTCCAAAGCATCATTTCCCGAATAGCTGTCATAGAGTACCGAGCCATTCTGCGCAATCCAGGTGATCCGCAGCGCATCATGCGGATTCACAACACCTTCGTCCTCCATGCGCTCCATGAAATCTAAATCCTCCATTATCTCCGCAAAGGAAGAGAGCTCTGCAAAGACCTCTTTCTGAAAAAACCGGTACGAAACAATAGTGGTAAACAGAACGCTGAGAATAATAGATACTGCGATTACCATCATAAAATTGAGATTAATTTTTCTTGCCATTTACATACTCCTTATTCTGCCGACGCTATGATGCCTGATGATGACATTTACTCGGCCGACGCTATGGTTGTCTACTGATAACATTCACTCGGCCTGCGCAAAGGTTATCTGATGATAAAACTGGAACTATTTCACTGTAACAGATAGCCCACATTCCTCACGGTCTTGATATGTTTTCCGGCGTCACCTAGTTTTTTACGCAGCGTCTTGATATGCACATCTAACGTCCGTGATTCCCCGAGAAAGTCAATGCCCCATATTTTTTCCATCAGAGCATCCCGCGTCAAGACAATCCCCACATTCTGCATAAGAAGGGATAAAAGTTCAAATTCTTTGTATGTCAGCTCCACTTCTTCTCCTTCCACCCGACAGGAACGCTTTCCCTTAGACAAAACAATGTCCCCTATTACAAGCGCATCTTCTTCCTTCTTAGGCTGTGCCCGCCGAAGAAGCGCTTTCACGCGCGATATCAATTCCATGACGCCAAAAGGTTTGGTGATATAATCATCTGCACCCATATCAAGCCCCTTCACTTTATCAATCTCCGTCGTTTTAGCAGTCACCAAAATAATGGGCAGCTCCTGTGTGTCAGGTTGCTCCCGCAGCTTCTTTAAAACATAAATGCCGTCCTCATCTGGCAGCATAATATCCAGCAGAATTAAAGACGGTTTTTGGCTTTGTATGCATGTTAGGAAATCACCAGCACATTCAAAACCGATCGCCTCATAACCGCTGTTTTTCAAGGCAAATATTTCTATCTCACGGATGTTGGCGTCATCCTCAACTACATAAATTGTCTTCATACTGTCACCTCGTCCAAATTATGGCTTTCCGGAAGCCAGCCATTTCCGGCTACTACAATCCATTGTACATCATGCTTGCCACAATTAGCAATCCCAAAACCAAGTGCAGGCACATCCACCAACTGGAAAAGGTCGTCGATTCCCTCAAACCTTTTTTGTTTTCCAATTTTCAAACACTCTGTATCTCCTTATTTTATGTTATTATTGCACAAAAAACATTTCTATTTCGTTAAAATATAAACGATATTCTGTGCAAATTATCCATATTCTCCCAGATTTGAAGCTCTCAAGGATTCAAACTTACGAAATACGAAAACTGCGGCGGAAGCCATTGACATAATTATAATCCCTCCTTATAATTATGATTAAGCTGCAAAATAATTATAGAGAGATGCAGGTTATAATTCAAGAAAATTTACGGAAGATAGGAGGCAATTATGGACATCAATTATGAACTATATAAGGTCTTCTATCAGGTGGCTTCCTCATTAAGTTTTTCAGAGGCCTCCAAGAAACTGTTTATTTCCCAGTCGGCAGTCAGCCAGTCCGTAAAGACGCTGGAACGCAAGCTGGGGCAGCCTTTATTTATCCGTAGCACGAAGAAAGTACAGCTCTCACCAGCCGGACAGACTTTGCTTAAGCATGTGGAGCCCGCCATTCATTTGTTGGAAAAGGGAGAGGCACAACTGTTAGACACCAATGCGCTGGGGCTTGGACAGCTTCATATCGGAGCAAGCGACACGATATGCCGCTATTTTCTGATTCCCTATTTGAAACAGTTCCATGAACAGTTTCCAGACGTCCCCATCAAGGTGACAAACGCGACCTCCATAGGCTGCGTAGATTTATTAACCCAGGGAAAGGCAGATTTGATTATCACCAACTATCCGAACTCACGGCTAAACGATATGTATATCCAAAAGATTGTTGCCAGCTTCCAGGATGTGTTTATTGCCAATCCCGCTTATCTTGATTTGCAGCAGGAAGAATTTTCTCTGGCGGACATAAAAAGCTGTCCACTATTAATGTTGGAACGCAAAAGCGCCACCAGCGAGTTCTTACACAATTTATTCTTGCAGCATCAGTTAGAATTGATTCCTGAAGTAGAGCTTAGCAGTAACGATTTCCTCATGGATCTGGCGAGGATTGGTCTGGGCATTGCTTTTGTCCCCGACTATTGCCTGTCCGAAGACGATGAACTGCGTCCCTTAAAGATAAAAGAGACGATACCTAAACGACAGATGGCAGCCGCTTTCAATCCGGGACTTTTGCTCTCCCCCGCCGCAGAAGAATTTCTAAAGATTCTTCCGCAATTGAATCCCGTCACACAACAGCAGGGATCAAAAGGTTAATTCGCTGCAATCAATAACTTAAGGGTACTGGTTGGAAGCTGTCATGAACAGACAGCGGCCACTGACCATACATTTAACTTTTGTATAGAAAGGAGATTTGAATTATGAAACTTTTTAACGTAAAAGACACAGAAGAATTTTTTAAAGTTGTAGACCAGTGCAAAGGCACCGTGGAGCTGGTCTCCTCACAAGGCGACCGCCTGAACCTGAAATCCCAGCTCACCAAATATATCACTATCACCAATCTTTTCAGTGATGAATCTATGATTAAAGAGCTGGAATTGGTAGCTTACGATCCGGAGGATGCTGACCGTTTAATGAAATACATGTTCGGCACTGACAAATTCCCTGGACCGACTACACCGTAATGGGTAAAAAACATTTATGAGGCTGTCGCACGAAGCAATTAATAAAGTTTTCACCCGTTCAAAAGGTTTCCATTGCGAAGCAATGTAAACAATATGCACAAAAATCACTCTGGGAAGCTAGCTTCCCAGAGTGATTTTTGTGCATTCTGTCTTTGCCGCATGAGC
>CAJUTD010000122.1:0-3097 GCA_910589635.1 uncultured Lachnospiraceae bacterium
AGAATATTCCGCCTTTTCCACACAGTATTCTCCATCCCCGAATACTATGCCTGTCTGGAGAACTTTGGTGGATACCCACACACTCCCTGATTTTTATTCAGATTCTTCTCTGTATTCAAAGACAAACCATTTTTCATTCATATAAATCTCTATTGTATCGTTTGCTCCATACTGGTATCCAAATCCGCTTCCAAAGTTGGACTGGTTATCTTCCATCGGAATTTCGGTTCCATCAACCGTTGATGTAATCTCTCCATCCATATTGCCGCAACGCCCAATAACTGTACTTTCTCTTCCAGTATCATAGTACAATTTGTTGTTTATCCTCACCATGGGGATCCGGTCCCACATGGCATCTGCCTTTGCCTGCTCCAGTAACGTAATTTTATATACCTCTCCCAATTGTGCAGGGTAAGATTCTAATATGTCTCCATTATAAACAATTTCTACAGTGTCGCCAATTTGCAACGCAAGTTTCTCTTTATTAGGGATGCTAAATTTATCCGCCGAGTCAAGTTCCATAGAATCATCCACAGGTTCTACTAAAATCGAATTGTCTGCTACCTCAATGACTGTTGCCTGAAATGTTACTTCCTGTGTATTATCTGCAAAAGCAGGCTTTTCTGTCCGTTCAAGCAGCATATTGGCATAATGATTCAGTGCTTCACATGGTTCATATTTTGCTTTATAGCCAACTCCATCGATTACAAGGAACGGGTTATATTCCATGATGCTTGTTTGTGTTCCATCTGTCATGACTAAAGTAAAGGTAATACCCTGTCCGCTATATTCTGTGTAAGAATGATCCTTATTATAGATAACAACATCTTTTAATAAATCCACGAATTCCTTAATTTCTGTAATCTGAATGGTTTTGTCTGGCGGTGATAATTGAACCGTAGCAGATACGATTTGAACTGCCTCTAAATCTTTATATGGCTTCCTGCCACTGACAACGGAAAATATAATCATAATGATAGCTGCCGACCATATGCATATCAACGATATAATAATTGTCCTTTTTCTCATAATCAGCCTCCTCCTTAATCATCATATTCTATATCACACTATATTTTATTGTATATTTATTATCATCATATCCTTCAGCGGCCAAAAGATCAAGTAACAGAATTATTTTACCATATTTCCGGCATTCCTCAAAAATTTTACAGATCCCGTATTGCTCGATACCAGACAAAGCTTGGCCCGAAAAAATATCTGTAAATCATGTGCCAGCCCTGTGTATGAACAGCAGGACTGGCACATGGTTTTAATATTCAGAACGTGTTGTATCCGGTTCCCCGGCGCCGTCCGGCATCAGACGTACAGACTGGCCGTTGACCTCCACCGCCTCTTCGGCAGGTATCAGGATATATTTCCTGCCGTCGATAATCCGGGTTTCCAGAAGGTAGCTGTCCTCCGGCGCGACACTGATCGATGCCTGGGCAGTTTTTAGCTCGAATTTTGCGGTATCAATTAAGTTGGCGGGATTGAGAGCCGCGCCCGCTCCAAATTGCTCTCCGCAGCTCTCCTCCGGAATATCGCAGTCCCGTAAGATATTGCCGATATCGTCAGCCGTCATGGTCAGAGGCTCAGGATCCTTACTCTCCTTATGCCGTGCGATCTGGTCCGTCAGCCGCTCCTGGATGGCCTGCACGACCTCTACGCTGTATGTATCCTCCAGCGCGCCGGACAACGCGCCCTCAAATGCCTCCCGCTGCTCGGCGGCGGACATGGGCGGGTCGGTGTGAAATACGGCGTCAATAAATTCCTGATGGAGCTCGTTCGGCTTGCGGGAATAGAACAGGGCGTTGTGGATGTTTGCCGCCCGGTCGTCAAAGGCCGGGAATAAAAAGCCCATCTCCGGCGCAGACACCACCTGCCCTGTGGTGTAATGGAACTCATTATCCCCCGGAAAATAGCCAAGCTCCGGCTTGCCTGGCTTCACAGGGCAGACACAGCAGAGAATATAGGAAAATACCTCCTCCGAAGCGTCGGAGAGAACCGAGTCATCCCTGCCGCGGCGGGGAACATCGTAGGCGTCGCAGGCCAGCAGGAGCAGATAGCTGCTGTCACCCATATCCAGGCTTCTGATCACATTCTGATAAAAGGTATTCCGGGCCTCTCCGTCCTTTAAAGCGCTTTGGCGCAGCGTGGAGAGAAGACGGTGCTCCCCGCCCTCCATGACCTGTTTGGGCGAAAACGCGATGTCAATCAGATTCTTTCCCAGCCTTCCGGACAGAGCTTTTTTCAAAAGGCCAAGATACTTTTCCGCCTCCTCCTGGGACATGGAGCCCAGGGACTCGTCCAGATTAGAGACCATCTCCTTACTGCCGTTTACAAAGCAGCCATAAATACGGCTGACGGCGTTTTTCTCATACCCCCAGCGGCGGCGCAGCTCGCTTATTTCTTTTTGATTCATATAAAAACCTCACTGTTTTTGTAATGTCCGCCTGTCCCGGACATGCATCATGTCCGAACAAAACGGTATCCACTATTGTAGCTGATAGAAACGGAAAATGCAATGCAAAAAGAAAATGCCTCTCCAGCAGCGAGAGGCATCTTCTTTATTTTTAGGGAGGAGAGCTGAATAAAATCAGCTCAGTATTATGAAAAAAATCTTGTAAGCATTGTTTGGTTGCTATGGTTAAAGTATAGAATGAAATCATGAAGAAATCGTGATGGTTATGTAAACGGTGTTTTAAAAAATTATGAATGGAATGTGAACAGCCGCGCATCTCTGCCTGCTTGCAGTGAAGCGCTTTATTAATTCTCAAGCATGATATTTAAAATCTCAATATCCGTGCCCTTCATGCCCTCCCGTCCCATCCGGCCGACGCTCTGGATGGTATCCTCCACGTTCTCCTTTACAAGGCCCTCACCCGGCTGGAAGACACGCCTGTTTTTGCTCAGGTAGAAGGCGGTGAGCGCGCAGTCAACAGCCGAGGCAATCTTGGCCGCACAGGATGGCTTCGCGCCATCGCAGACCATGCCGCCGATTGTGGCTATCGTATCAGTAATAATGCCGCAGATTTCATCATAGGTCGCCCCCAGCATATAGGCAATGCCAACGCCGCTGCCGCAGGCCGCGCTGACG
>CAJUTD010000122.1:3107-6387 GCA_910589635.1 uncultured Lachnospiraceae bacterium
CAGATAAGCAATTCCGGCTCCTGCCGCAGCTCCCGCGCTGACGGCTCCGCAGTAGGCGGAGAGGCTTCCGATATATTTCTTCTGGTGCAGGGAAATCAGGTTGCCGGCGGCAAGGGCGCGGTAAAGCCCTTCATCAGAGATGTTATATTCTTTCGCGTATTCAATAATCGGGAGAGATACGGTCATACCCTGGTTGCCGCTTCCGGAGTTTATGACAACCGGCAGCGGGCACCCGCTCATCCTGGCATCAGAGCCGGCGGCAGCGGCAGCCTTGGCGCGGATAGCGACATCAGAACCGAAGGTGTCCAGAAGGGTACGGCCTACCTGGGCTCCCCAGGGATTATTAAGCCCCTCCCGGGATATGGCGGTGTTACATTCAATCTGGCGTGAAATCACCTCATCAATATCGCAGAGAGCAACACAGTCTGCAAATTCGAGAATATCTTTGACATTTAAAAGTGACTTATCCGAAACGGAGGAGGTTTCCGGCGGTTCTGCGGCTGTGCTGAAAATGACTTCTCCGTTCTTCATGATCTTTGTAATATTGCTGTGATAATCCCGGATCTCTACGGAAGCCGAATCGTCCCCGGCATAAGCTGTGATAATAATATAGAGGTTCTCGACTCCTTCTATCAGGCCGCATCTGCAGAATCCTGCGTTGACCAGCTTCTGTGTTGTCTCAATCTGCTCCTGGGTGATATCCTCAAGCACGGCAAGAATGCGTTTTGCATTGCCGCCCACGACTCCAAGTGCAGCAGCCGTATCAATTCCCTTCATGCCGCCTGAATTGGGAACCGTCACTCCTTTTACATTCTTAACGATGTTGCCGCTGCAGCTTATTTCACAGCGTTCCGGCATTGTCCCTAACACTTCCCTTACTTTAGCTCCCGCATAGGCAATGGCAATCGGCTCCGTGCAGCCTAAGGCTACAACGAGTTCGCTCTTTAAGATGGAAACATACGCATTATAAATTTTTTTGTCCATAATTGTACTGTCCTTTCTGCTTTATTGCTGTCAGATTCACCTTGCAATTTCCTGTCTGTCCCCGTATAATTTTATCTGAGAGAACAAGAAGGGGCTGAGGTTATGAATTTCCTGAATTTAAGATATTTTATTGTAACTGCGGAAGAGATGAATTTCACAAAAGCGGCGAAGCGCCTTTTTATTTCCCAGCAGTCGCTCAGTAACCATATAGCAAAGCTGGAAGACCACTTCGGCGTCCGGCTCTTTGATCGAAATACGCCGCTTACGCTGACTGACGCCGGGGAAAGCCTCCTGAGGAGCGCCCGGAAAATCTTAAATGTCAAGCAGGAGGCGGAACTGCAGCTGCAGGATATACGTGATTTCCGCAGCGCGGTGCTTACGATTGGCGTGCCCAACACGAGAGGAGCTGTGATTCTGCCTCCCCTTCTGACGAAATTCGGCAGAGAGTTTCCTCAGGTCCAGATACGCCTTGTGGAAGGAACCTCCAATGAAATTACCGATTCTCTGTATAAGGGCGATGTGGATTTCACCATCGGTTTTGAACTCGATGCGCCGGATAAGATCCGTACCGAGGTTCTCCACGAGGAACACACGCTGATTGTGGTTCCGGATAATATCCTGAACGAATATTTTTCAGAGGAGGAACACAGGGAGCTGCTTGGGAAGAGGCTTCTTCCTATCCAGGTCTTTGCACGATGCCCTTTTATCAAGATGAAGCATTCCAACTGGATTGGCGAGATATTTGAAATAAGCTGCCGCGAAGGCGGTATGACGCCCATTGTCGCTCTTGAAACTGTCAATATCATGACTATGGTTTCCATGTGCAGGGCCGGCTATGGCGTTATCATCTGTCCCAGCGTGTTTGTGGAGGAAAACAGCCCGGCGCTGGGCACGGAGGGCAGGGAACGTATCCATACCTTCATTCTGGACTTCCCCAATGCGCATAAGATGATCGCCATCAATTATCTGAAAAATAAATACCAGACCAAGGCGGCCAGAGAATTTATTGAAATGACGAAAAAAACGCTGGCCCGTCCGTAAAAATGCCTTAAAACACTGCGTTTATCACGCAGTTTATATTACATTCTGTCTTCAATATATTCCTTTACCCTCTTTACATACGCCAGCATCTCATCATCCAGCGGATAGCGGATTACGCAGCCCGGAGTCAGGATCTGATGAAGGCCCTTCAGTGTTTTAAAGCTCTCGTAAATCTGGTTCTGGATCTCATTCTTATGTCCGTTTGTGATATCCATGCGCCTCAGTCCGCCCATCAGACATTTGCCTGTCATGAGAAACGCTTCGTCCAGCTCCGGGAGAGTCTCACCGGCATGCCAGTTGAATACGGATACGGGATAATCTTTTAAGATATCGAACATAATATTGTTGCCATGGGCATGGATGGTATTAAACCAGCCGTCCTTCGCCGCCTCCAGAACCTTCAGATCGTAGGGCTTACCATATTCCTGATATTCCCCGGCAGTCATGGAATCATAAGAGCTCATCTGGGAAGCGAAAAAAACTCCGTCAGCTCCCATACGGACAGCCTCTGCTGCCAAGGCCATGGTTGTCTCAGTAATCACATCCAGCGCTTTCTTTACAAAATCGCCGCGGCCTTCCCGAATATGGGTCAGCATGGCCTTGCCGGAAATTTTATCAGCCGTTGTTATGGGGCTGAATACGGTGAACAGGACCGGAACGTCTTCGCCTTCTGTTTTTTCAAGCAAAAGCTTCAGATAGGTCAGCTCCCTTGCAAGGCTGCCCTCTGTAAACGGACAGGGCGTCAGCTTCAGCCAGTCGGATGCTTCCCTGACTGGAGTGTCAGTAACTTTGGCAACCCCTCCCCTGGCGATTTCCGAATAGTCAACCGCGCAGCCAAAATCCTCAATCGGGTACATACCGTTATTCATTGTCTTAATAAAATCCACATCATACGTTTTGTAGAATTCATAAGTCTTTTCTGCCAGCAAGGCAGGATCCAGGTCAATGCCTGGAAGATGGGTCCACAAGGAATACGGCAATTTGTCCGGTTTTGTTCCTTTTACAGCAGCCTGGATTCGTTCACGCTTTGTCATTATTCAACCTCCCATGTTATATGTATGTATTTTTATTAATAATCTGTAAATTCCTTTCGCCAGAGCATGTCTGAAAACTGCTTTCTGGTAGCTGTCCGCTCCACTTTGAGGAAGACCTGGCACAAATGAACGCGGCGAAGCGGGCTGCGTTCAGTGCATTTAGGCCAAATATGCCGCAGGCATACAGATGGCGGGAATGATTTTTCAGACACGCTCCAGTA
>CAJUTD010000123.1 GCA_910589635.1 uncultured Lachnospiraceae bacterium
CAAAGTCCAATACTCTTCCGGGATAAATGCGTTGACCTCTTCCTCTCTGTCACAAATGATGCGCAGGGCCACAGATTGCACACGTCCGGCGCTCAATCCCCGTTTTACTTTCGCCCATAATACAGGACTGATGCGATAACCTACCATACGGTCCAACATACGCCTGGTCTGCTGAGCATCCACAAGATTCAAGTCTATGTTGCGCGCCTGTTTTAAGGAAGCCTTAACTGCGTTCTTAGTAATTTCGTTAAAACTGATCCGACAGACTTTCTTATCTTCCAACTTTAAGGCTTTCGACAAATGCCAGGAAATTGCTTCCCCCTCACGGTCCGGGTCCGTCGCCAGATATACTTTATCCGCTTTCTTAACTTCTTTTCTGAGGTTGGCAAGGATGTCTCCTTTGCCGCGGATTGTAATATATTTCGGCTCATAATCATGTTCAACATCTATGCCAAGCTGGCTTTTCGGCAAGTCGCGCACATGTCCGTTGGACGCCACAACCTCATAATTTTTTCCTAAAAATTTTTTAATCGTCTTCACCTTTGCCGGTGACTCCACAATTACCAGATACTTCGCCATCTGTCTGCTCCTCTCTATTCATCATCAAGCGGGAAAGTCCGCACAAATTCTCTGAATGCCCGGTCTCTGGAAAAGCCGTCACAGAAAACCGTGCGGCAGCCTCTATGATACAAAACCATCAGAACGGACATAATAATTTTTATAAACCTCAGAAACAATGCCCAGTCCGCACAGTGTTTCTATTACTTCCATCAATTTCCCCAAGCCCAGCCCTGTTTCTGTCAGAAGTTCCTCAAGGCTACGGGGGGTCAAACCGAGACAACTATACACCAACCTCTCTAAATTTTCAAGGGATATTTTTTTCTTTCTGCATGAATTCTCTTCTGTTTTTGAAAAAATATGCATTTCTTTCAGAAAATCTTCCATGCTCAAAAAGACGCCTGCTCCCTGCTGTATCAAGCGATTTGTTCCCTGGCTGGATACATCTGAAATACGTCCTGGCAATGCATAAACATCCCTTCCCTGTTCTAAGGCAAAATCTGCTGTAATCAGAGAGCCGCTTTTTTGTTTCGCCTCCACAACCAGTACGACATCCGACAGTCCGCTGATAATTCGGTTGCGTTGAGGAAAATTCAGGGCAAGCGGCTGCATATGCGGCGGATACTCCGAAATGACTCCTCCCTTCTCAATCAGCTGTCCATATAACTCCCGATTTCCAGTGGGATAACAGACATCTACGCCGCAGCCCAGCACGCCGTATGTGCTGCCTCCTCCACGCAGCGCCCCGCGTTGGGCAGCCCCGTCAATTCCGGCTGCCATACCGCTTACTACAACAATTCCTTCAGCAGCTAACCCGTATCCAATCTGCTCCGCAGCAGATTTTCCGTAATATGTACAATTTCTGGCTCCCACAATACCAACCGATTTTTTCTCCCAAACAGGAAGTTCCCCACAGTAAAATAAGCCATAGGGCGGATTATAGATATCCCTCAGCCTCAATGGGTAAGTTTCCTCCCGCCACACAGCAAGCTTTATCCCTCTCTGTACACAGTATGACAATTCCTCTTCTAATTCTGCTTCCGTCCTTCCCTGTGCCGCTTTGATTTCTGCTATTTCCCGCTCCGTCAGAATAGTTATCCGCTCTAAGCTCTCCCGGCGCGCACGGTACAGCCCTTCTGCTTCCGAGAACATCTCCCCTAAGAAGATTTTCTTCCTGCCGGAAAGCGATACAATGCTGGCAAGCCAGTATTCATATTTATTATACGCTCCCTGAATCGTCCTCATACCCAGTCCCACACCTTTCTGTCAAGGCTGCGATATAAAAGACTTTCACAAATATGGGAGCGCCCAATCTCAGGCGCACCTTCCATATCCGCTATTGTGCGCGCCACACGCAGAGCCCGATAATACCCGCGCGCTGTCATCTCCATCTTTTCAAACGTTTCATGTAAAAGCTTGGCCCCCTCCTCTTCCATTACGCACCACTGCTCCATGGCAGATGGAGGAATCTGGCTATTATATAGAATGCCGCTTCCGCAAAAACGCTCCTGCTGAATCCGCTGCGCCTGTTCAACCCTGCTTCTGATCTGCGCAGAGCTTTCCTCCGGCTGCCTTGTCGTAAGTTCATGCAAAGCTGGACGGCTGACTTCCACACAGATATCCATGCGGTCTAAAAGCGGACGGCTAATCTTACTGAGATGCCGCTCAATCATAGTTTTAGAGCATGTACACCGGTTGCGATCCGGGAAATAACCGCAACTGCAAGGGTTCATAGCCGCAATCAACATAATATCCGCCGGGTAAAAGTAGGTGCCGCTCCCTCTCACCAGTCGAATTTCCCGCTCTTCTAAAGGCTGGCGCAGCACTTCCAGCACCGGCTTTTTGAACTCTGTCAGCTCGTCCAAAAACAGCACGCCTTTATGCGCCAGGCTGATTTCCCCAGGCTTCGGCACTGTTCCACCACCCGCCATTCCTGCAAGGCTGATCGTATGGTGAGGGCTTCGGTAGGGCCTTTGCCTAAAATTCATCTCGCGCTGCCCAAACATCCCCATAACGCTATATACCTTAGCAAGCTCTAAGGCCTCTTCCTCTGTGAGTGGCGGAAGGATCGTCGAAACTGCGCGCGCCGCCATCGTCTTCCCTGCCCCCGGCGAGCCAAGCATTAACATATTATGTCTGCCGCTGGCGGCAATTTCACAGGCACGCTTCAAGACCTTCTGCCCATGGATCGACGCGAAGTCAGAATCCGCGTTTTGCGCATTTTCGCGCATTTCTTCTATATTATTGATGACACCAGAAATACACTTCTCAGGTTCTTTCCGAAACTTGTCCAGCAGCCCTATAACCTGGTTGAGATTTTCCCCCGCAAGGATTTCAATCCCTTTTACAGCCTGCGCTTGCCTGATATTTTCTCTGGGGACGCAGACTACCCGTTTCCCGGCCTCCCGCGCCGCAAGCACCATAGGTAGAATTCCGGTAGTTGGACGGATTTCGCCGTTTAAGCTGATTTCCCCCGCAAATAAGATGCCGTCTAAGTACTCCCGGGGAATTCTGCCATATGCCGATAAGATAGCGAGTGCAATTGGCAGGTCAAACACTGTCCCGCTCTTACGGATGTCAGCCGGATATAAATTTACTGTAATTCTCTTAGGCGCCAGGCGGATACCGCTGTTGCGGATTGCCGTGCGTATGCGTTCCTTTGCCTCTTTTACCTCAGAAGACAATACGCCCACCATCTCAAATGAGGGCAGACCATCGCAGACGTCTGCTTCCACCTGGATAAGGATACCGCGAATGCCGCAGACGATTGCCGTTGATACAATACTATACAAAATTACCTCCCTTTGTGCTGGTTGGGATATGCGGGCAGACACGCCCGGAAAAAAGATAAATGTATCATACCATAGTTTGTCATGCTTGAAAAGCTGTTTCTCAAAAACAGCTTTTCAATTTTTCCAGGGCACGTTTTTCAATCCTGCTGACATATGAGCGGGAAATTCCCAGTTTATCCGCTATTTCCCGTTGAGTCAGCGGTTTTTTATTATACAGCCCATATCGCCATTCAATAATCTGTCTCTCTCTGCTTCCAAGCACTCTGGGGATCATCTCATAGATCTTTTTGGTGTTGCTCTTCAGCTCAATAACCTCAAAGATTTCTCTATCTGTGCTCTCAACCACATCCATAAGATTGATCTGATTTCCCTCTTTGTCTGTCCCGATAGGCTCATACAGCGACACTTCCCGCGAAGTCTTCTTTTTCCCACGGAAATACATTAGAAGCTCGTTGTCGATGCAACGGGCGGCATAGGTAGCCAGACGGTTCCCGCGCTCATAATTAAAGGTTGCAATTGCCTTAATGAGACCGATGGTACCTATGGAAATCAAATCTTCCATATCCTCTTCCCCGTTCTGGTATTTTCTGGAAATATGCGCAACCAGCCTCAGATTCCGTTCAATCAGGATATGTTTAGCTTCAAGGCTGCCCTCTCTCATTTTCTTCAGATAATATTTTTCTTCCTCCACATTCAGCGGCTTTAAAAAAGTTTTCAAAAAAGCACCTCTTAGCTGATTTATTACATTTTATGAAAAATCAAGCCTTGAAGTGCCTTTCCATATAAAATTCAACTTGTCATACCTGTAAAAAGAGAGTATACTGACACAGAAAGCCGCAGAATTCGCGGGAATAAAACACGGAGGTATATGCCATGAATTTCCCCAACGATCCCGTTATGTTACTCAGTGTCGTCAACACTTACTTGAGAGATTACCATTCCACACTGGAAGAACTCTGCAAAGACGCCAGCTTATCTGCGGAAGAAATCGCCAACCGGCTGGCCGCCATTGATTATCACTATGATCCCGGACAAAATCAATTCCGTTGAACCCCCGGGTTTTCCGGCTTTTGATATGGCGTGCCATAATCCTTCTGCTTGAGCAGCACATGCTTAATGTAATCGAAGGTAACTTCTTCCCCCTGGTCTGCCAGCATATGCAATAACTCTTCCAACAACGCTTTGCTGTCCTCATGCAGGACATGATGTTCTTTGCCATGCTCATAATATTCGAGCGCGCTCCTATCTGTATATTTTTCCTTTTGGTAATTCTTAGATGCCGATACGCGGTCAATGAACATCTCCACAACGTACTTTAATGGCATTTTCATGCCGGTAATTCCTTTTTTCTCCCCAACTCCATAATCAATCCAATATTCCAGATGATGCTTATTCCTTCCTTTATGGTGCAGCCAAGCCTGAGAATAACCTTTTTCCAAACGCTCAATATTATTAGGGCTCAGATTACCCTGATAATACTTGCAGCCCACCAAAAATTCTGTAGGGCTATACTTAGATAAGTCGTGCAATAGCCCCTGCTTATATAGTCCCACCCGGAAACAGCCGCGCATCACCAACATTTTATGATGGTTGATCGTCTTCAAATGTTGCAATGCCTTCATAGTTCACCTCGCAATATCATAGAATTTCAATAAATCATCTCAACTATTAAATATAGGATTAACAAGTGAAGCGGATAAAAAACATAGAAAAAGTATTTTAAGGAAGGTCCCTTTTTGCCATTATACATTAACATAGGGACTACTGCCAGGGAAGCATACATCTGAACGCCTCTCCCATAAAGTAAAAAATTTTCAACTGCAAACAATAGCTGTTTCACAACTTTTCTCTCGTACAGAAGATAATAGCACAGTATAAAAACTATTCCCTTTCCGCCATAATCTGTGTTCATAAATTCCGCAGCTACAATCATTACGGCAAAAATCAAAATCTCATTTAATTTATTTCCGCACTGTTTTGCCAAATCTATCGCCACAACTCCCAGCAGAAGCGTAAAAAATACATTCTGATGTTCCCAGTTAATCCCTCTCCGAAAAGCGAGATCGAACGGAATCTCTGAAATCAAGGCAAAACCGAACAGCCGCATCTCGTATTTGCGGATATTGCCGGTATGCATCGCCCCCTCCACCAAGAGGAAGCAATAGATAGGAAAAGCCAGCCTCCCGATTATCCGCAAAATCCTGTATTGTGGAAACAACACCGCACCTGTATGATCAATGAGCATACAAGCCATGGCAATGCATTTCAAAGTAAACCCATTGACACCGAATATTTCCTGTTTGTCTTCCATTTATTTCTGTCTATGCCCCTTTCTCTCTCCCGCGGATAGGCCTGCCGGACAAAAGGCAGACAGACTGTTCACGCACACGGAATTCCTGCACCCGGCCTACCATTTTGGGTTCTTCCAACACCGACTGCTCACGCGAGGTGTCCAGCAGCAATTTCCATTCCATATTCCCTGGCAGCGCAAACTTCTGCGTAGAATACTGAAAATTATATGCAATATAGATACTCTCCTTAGCATGGACGTATTCCCCGGCATAATACATACCGATAAAGCTGCGGTTCATATCAAAATCTACACGCCAGCCCCCATCACTGTGGTAAGACAGGTCAGGGCAGCCCAGGTTCTTGTAATCCAGCATCCGATAAGGATTCGGACTGCGCACCATCGAATAGTTTCTTCTCAGCTTAGCAAGCTCCCTGACATAGTTGACAATCTGTCTGCTGGTTGCGTTATTCTTCCAATCCTTCCAACCTATTTCATTGTCCTGGCAGTATGCATTATTATTCCCTGACTGAGAGTTGCCAAATTCATCTCCAGCCAGCAAAAGGGGCGTTCCCTGGCTTAAAAACAACAGAAGCATCCCATTGCGAATCTGTTTTTTTCGCAATTCCAAAATCTTTTTCTTTTTCGTGGG
>CAJUTD010000124.1 GCA_910589635.1 uncultured Lachnospiraceae bacterium
TCTTTGTCAGCGTAGTGTGAGAGTTTTACAATATCTTCTTCCTGAATTTCAGGAATAGTATTTCCGATATTAAATCGTTTTTTCATTTTGTTTATTGCAGAAATAAAATCAGCCGCTGCGACATCATAGGGGGTGTCTTTGTCTGCAATGCGTGCTTCCACAGCCAAACGATATAATTTTTTATGGATGCTTTTGCCGTAAGATTCTAGGACAAACGGAAGGAGGATAGCATTTGCCAGACCGTGGGGTACATTGTATTGTCCTCCGAGGGAATGGGCAACTGCATGGACATACCCTACATAAGATTTTGTAAAGGCACACCCTGCGTAGAAAGATGCTTTGAGCATATTGCGCCTGGCATCTATGTCGCTGCCGTTCTCATATGCCGTGTCCAGATTCTCGAAAATGAGTTTTACAGCCATCAAGGCGTCTTTTCTTGTTCCATGAGTGGTAGAATTGCCGATATATGCTTCTACGGCATGGGTGAGGGCGTCCATTCCAGTTGTCGCAGTGATGAATGGCGGAAGGCTTACGGTAACCTTGGGATCTAATACGGCGTATCTGGGAATTAGCGGAAAATCGTTTATAGCATATTTATGTCTTGTCTTTGCATCTGTAATTACTGCTGCTAAGGTAGTTTCGCTTCCGGTTCCGGCAGTTGTGGGGATCGCAATCAACAAAGGCAGTTTCTTATGTACTTTTAAAATGCCTTTCATTTTAGAAAGGGATTGTTTTGGTTTGGCAATCTTGGCGCCGACCGCTTTGGCGCAATCCATGCTGGAACCGCCGCCAAACCCGATAATGGCATCACATTCCTCAGAAATGTACAGATTTACGGCTTCATCTACATTGACAGTAGTGGGATTGGCAACTGTCTTATCGTAAATGACATATTTCATGCCATTTTCTGAAAGAGCGCGTTCCAGCCGTGCGGTGATGCCGAGTTTGCGGACGCCCGAATCTGTGATAATTAAAACGCTGTTGCTTTTATGTTTTCTGAGGGTATCAGGGATTCCCTTTACGCTTCGGATAATCCTTGGCTTCCGGTATGGAAGAAAGGGAATGGCAATTTTAAAGGCAGTCTGAAATGTTCTGCAATAGAGTTTCTTTAATTTATTCATTTGTGGTGATTCCTTTCTTGTTTTTGGGATTTGCGTGTAAAATGCTTTGTTCAAAATCTGCTGATTCTGTGCATAATTGTTTAAGGTTATCGGAAATCAGGAACAATACGCGGTAAAATGTTTCACGCTCTGTCTCCGTAATGCCGGCTCCACCTTTTTCTGTGGCGTGCAATATCATGTCGTTGACCGTCTTGGCATACGTTTGTCCTTTTGGCGTCAACAGAGCCTTTGCGCGGTATTTTTTGTCATTTGCTGATTCATAGCAGATAAAGCCGCCATGTTCGAGGTCTGATAATATTCTCGAAATGCCGGCCTTGTCTTCTTTACACATCTCGCATAAAGCCGCCGCTGTCAGTCCATCAGGATGTCCGGATAAATGATAAATGCACATGACATGGGTTCCTTTTAATCCGATTTCGCTCATTTGCTGCTTTTTGATGCGCTGGATGCTCTTGTAAATTTGTGAAATCCCAATTGTTAGTTTTTCAAATCGATCAATCATAGAAGCTTCATTTCTTAAAATAAAAATTGTTCTACTTGTATACACAAAACGTTGATGTGTCAACAATAGTGACAAAGAGAATATACCAGATAGAAATTGATTTGTCAACAAATCACTGTTATACTATTTGATATATAATGCAGATGTTACAGTTTACTTGCAATGACATTGAGGGTGAATTGTAATTTAAGTAGACAAGGAGTGGAAATTTATGCATGCGGGATCAATGTGTATTTCATGTATTTTATCTAAAGAAGAAAAGGCAGTCAGGCAATTTTCGGATGAGGAGAAGAAATCTGAGTATATGCATCGGGTATTGGGAGTTCTATATAAATATGCGCAGACGGAGTCTTCTCCAAGGCTTACGGAACGATTGGGGCGTTTGTACGAGCAATTTTGGGGAAGAACCCTGGATTATACGAATCAAAAACAGAAGTATAATCAGCTAATGCTTGGTATGGAGAATAAGATTGAGCAGCAGATACAAGCGGCATCCGATCCTATAAAAGCTTGCATTAAGTATGTTTGTGCGGCAAATTACATAGATTTTTCTGCTGTGGATGATGTAAATGAAAATACACTGGAGGAATTATTAACAAGGGCAACTAGCCAGGAGATTGAGGAAGAGGAATATGTAAGGTTCCGAAAAGATTTGGATGATGCGCATCGGCTTGTTTATCTGACAGATAACTGCGGTGAGATTGTGATAGATAAATTGTTTATAAAGCAGATAAAAAAGAAATTTCCCCATTTACAGATGACAGCTATTGTGAGGGGAGAGGATATTATAAATGATGCGACCATACAGGATGCGAGGGAGGTTGGTCTGACGGAGGTTGTTACATGCATCGGAAATGGCAATGCAGCTCCAGGTACGATTGTTGCACAGCTTAGTGAACAGGCGAAAGAGATATTATATAGTGCAGATATCATTATCTCAAAAGGGCAGGGGAATTTCGAGAGTTTGTACGGTGAAAACCTTAACCCTTATTACCTGTTCATGTGCAAATGCGAATTATTTGTCAACCGATTTGGTATGAAGCAGTATCAGTCCGTGTTTGTGAGAGAAGCGCGGATTGAAATATAATTATGATTTTTTATTTTATGAAGCTATAATAGAATCATACATATTCGTTAATAATGTGTTTAACGGAGGAGAGGTATGCCTGTCCAAATAAATTCAGATGATTCAAAAGGTGGTAAAGGTTATATAAATTACGCCGTCGGTGGTAGCCTGGCTGCATAGGGGCTGCTTCGCAGTAAGCGTCATAAAAGGAAGGTGAAAATCCGCCAAAGAGTTCAGTCATGGCAATATCGGCTTCGGCGTGCCCGACATAAACTGCAGGATCAATCAGCCATGCCTTGCCATCTGTTCCAGTTATAAAATTGCCGGACCACAAATCACCATGCAGGAGAGAGGGATACTCTGGCTCCGTTAGGAATGTGTCAAGATTGTCCAAGAGTTTGGTGATTTTTGTCAAATCGGTAATGTCAAAATAATTGGAGGCGGCCTCGAACTGTGGACGCAAGCGGCAGTCACGGAAAAATGCGATCCAGCTTTGCTGCTGGGTGTTAATCTGCTTTGCGGCGCCAATAAAATTATCCTGAATAAAGCCATATTTCCCTTGAGGGGTAAAATCAGCGGTAGAAGCCTGGTGCATGGCGGCAAGTTGTCTGGCGAATGTTTCCCAATAGGTAGAAATACTATTTTTCGCATCAATGTATTCCAATAACAAAAAAGAACGCCCATCCATATTTTTATCTGTCCCACTGCACAGCACTTGCGGTGTTCCAATTGTTTTGGTTTGTGCGATGGCATGCAGCCCAACCGCTTCAGTAGCAAAAAAAGTATCGTTTTCTCTTGTATTTGCTTTCATGAACACACGTGAACCGTTCGTCAGCGTCAGAACGAAAGCCTCATTGATGTCGCCGCCGGAAACTCTGTCAGAACGTGCAACTTTTGCATTGCTGCCAAAGAATGTACTTAGTGCGTCTTGTATGCAAGTAAAATACGGTGGTAAAGTAAAAGCCAATTACGGTCACACTCCTTTCATAATAATGATTTAAGATATGCATTATAATAAGCCAATGTTTTGCGGAAAGCAAGAGTTCTGGTATATATAATGGAAACTTAACACCTATTATCTTATGGGTTCAAAATATATCTACAAATCATAAGTTGGGTGTGGTATAATTTGACCCGGCGAAGCCGGGAGGATGCCTTAGGTCTCTTAGAAAAGCCAAAGAAGTAAAAGACCTAAGGAATTGGCATGAGGAGGGACCCACGAAGTGGGAGGAGCCCTGATGCCTCTAACCGTCTCCGGGAAGTAAACTGACCTAAGGAGGGACCCGGCGAAGCCGGGAGGATGCCTTAGGTCTCTTAGAAAAGCCAAAGAAGTAAACTGAATCAGGGAGGAACGAAATGATAAAAAGATGTCTGTCTGCAATGTGTGTGCTTGTCCTATTGCTGGCATTGCTCAATATGGCAGAGATAGACTGGAATTCAAGGAGAGATGTGCAAACAGAGGAGGAAGACATAGCCGCAAATACCAATGAACGTCATCTCTATTTTGGTTCAGACGGCTATCTTGGCAAGGTTTTATCTGAAAATGATAAGCAGATTTTACTCGCAGCTTTTGAAATGCGGGAAGAGGATATCTACACATTTCTCCAGGGGCCAAAGTCTTGGTCAGAAGGTATTTCCTGGTCGGGAGAATGGGCAACTTTTGATATAAATGGAAACCCTTTTGGCGGATTCGGCTGTGGTCTTTGTTGTCTGGCAAATATTTATAATACGCTGACAAGGTATGAAGTTTCACCTTGGGATATGTGTGAATATGCCATGACTGTCACGGATTATGGACCTACAGGGGAGTCAGGCGCTATTGACTGGGTATATATGAAAAAGACATTGGAGCGCTGTGGATTTACTTGTGGCCTCTACCGCAAACCAGGTTCCTATAAAGAATTTCGCAAGCAGATGCGAGAGATGAAATCTTCCATCGTGCTTATCAGCAGTGCAGAAGATGATACTTACTGGCAAGATACGCCTGGGCATTATGTTAATATTTGGATGTATCAGGATAAGGATGAGACAGTTTTTTTGGCTGAACCGGGAAATCCTGATAATAACAGAAGCCGAGTTCCCCTACGCTATATCTATGATGCATTGAAAACAATCAGCAAATACCAGTATCTTACAGTAGAAGATTATTTGGAAGGAAGGAATCAATGGAAAGCGGATGGCATTAATGAAATATGGAATGAGCCGGTAGTCCCGTAAAAAGATAACAGGGAACTATTGACAAAATGAGGGAATATGCTAAACTTATTAGTGGCGTGAAGAAGTAGAAAAGGAAGGTTTTGCACGTGGAGAGACAGGCGTTATCAATTTTAGTTGAAAATACACCGAATGTGCTGAGTCATGTTTCGGGATTATTTAGCCGTAGAGGATATAATATAGACAGTATATCTGCTGGTGTAACCGCAGATCCAAGATTTACCAGGATTACGATTGTTTCTAGCGGTGATAAGTTGATTTTGGAGCAGATTGAGAAGCAGCTTGCTAAATTGGAAGACGTAGTTGATATCAAAAAGCTGGAAACCGGGAATTCGGTATGCCGAGAGTTGATTTTGATTAAAATTCAGGTAAAGAGTACGGAGCGTCAGGCGGTGATATCCCTTGCAGAAATCTTTAAGACTAAGATTGTGGATGTGACAAATGATTCCATGATGATTGAGCTGATTGGAAGCCAGAGTAAGCTGGACGCATTTCTGGAATTGTTGGAAGGCTACGAGATATTGGAACTTGCAAGAACCGGTATTACCGGATTGACAAGAGGTTCCTCAGATGTAAGGATGTTTGATTAGAAATAACCATCAATTTTGCACAAAGATGGGAGGGTGCTTTGCATTTTCCTGTTTGGCCGGCAGTATATATAAATTTGCCGGGAAACCATAAAAATTTAGGAGGATAAAGAAATGGCAAAGATTTTTTATCAGGAAGATTGTAATCTTTCCTTATTAGATGGGAAGACAATCGCAGTTATCGGCTATGGTAGTCAGGGACATGCTCATGCATTAAACTTAAAGGAATCCGGATGTAATGTAATCATCGGTCTGTATAAGGGAAGCAAGTCCTGGGCGAAGGCTGAAGCTCAGGGGTTTGAGGTATTTACTGCTGACGAGGCAGCAAAGAAAGCAGACATCATCATGATTCTCATCAATGATGAGCTTCAGGCCGATATGTATAAGAAGGATATTGAGCCTAATTTGGAAGCTGGTAATATGCTG
>CAJUTD010000125.1 GCA_910589635.1 uncultured Lachnospiraceae bacterium
TAGCATACAGTCCCTGGAGAGGGACTATAAACACTACTACTTTATAATACGAGGAGCATCATATGGGAAAAAAGTGGATGTGCGCCGTCTTATTATTGATTGCAGTCGTCTTTACCAAGTGCGCTGGGAAACCGGCAAAGAAAATACCGGAACAGCCATACGCGGCAGGCGTGATAGATAGCGCTAATTATGGTACTACATATCTTTATTTGTTGGATGAAAACCTCAAAATGACGGATACGTTAAAATGTCCCTATTATGGGGTGGGCAGTTTTGGTTCCGCGCCCGTGCAGGTTCAGGACGGCGTGCTTTATGAGAAGTGGTTCGGAAATACAGTGAAGCCTTCCAAATGCGCGGTTGCGGCGCTGGATTTACAGACCGGCGAATGGAGTGAGTATTCATTTGAAGGAGGAATAATAGAGGACTTTCGAGTAAATGAGAAGGGAATTTTTGTGTTAAGAAATGCAAAAGAGCCAAGTGTGGAATACTGTACTTTTACAGGAGAGGAGAGCGTTTCTATAAAATTGGAGGCTCAGCCAGGGCTTTCCATCAGTGCCAATGGATATGATGTGTATTTTATTGCAAATGAGGGCACATATCAGGAAAGTGATGGGGCGTCGGAGGAGAAATGTTTTCTGTACCGTGTCGATGTGAAAGACAAGAGCCAGGAGAAGATTCTCGATGTGACGGAAGAGTTGGGGGAAAACATACTGGAATATACAATGTGGCGGGATGGTAAGATGTATATCCCCAACGGCGATAAGCTATGTATTTATGAGCCAAAGACAAATCAGGTGCGGCAAATAGCGCTTCCCGGCAAAGAGGCGTGCAAAGTCCTGGCAGATGGAGAATTGTTGTATATTATAAACGGTTATGCGAATGAGAGCGGGACGGATATTTATCGTTTTAATCCTCACACGGAGGAAGTTGCGTCTTCCTGTCATATTAAGGAAAGTACTTTGCAATGCGCTATCCGGGAGGGAATATTCTATACGTTGCAACAGGAACCTGTCGCAAAGGTATGTAAGTACCAATTTGCGGAAGATGGAACATGTAAGAAATTGAGCGAGGCGGCGCTTGATGTGGAAAACGATGATGGGCACATAATTTCTGATATGTTTGTGAAGTAATATTTTATGAGCCGAGCCAGGAGACTGACGGTGGAAAGGACGAGCTATGGAGAAAGTTTGGGCAGCAGTTTTTTGTATACTGACAATTACAGAATATGTTTCAATTTATAAAGTGGTGTTTGGAAAAAGTGTGCAGATTTCCACAAAGAAATGTATAGGACTGTCTATATCTATAATCGCGCTGCTCGGGGCATGTATCGCTTGGCAGGGCTGGCTGTTTGATTTTCGGCGGATATTGCTGTTTCTTGCCTGCGTCTTTGTGCTGTTTTCTCTCTTTCCGCTCTCTTTTGGGGAGAATTTGAAGCAGTTTTTTTCTTCGTTCGCAGCTTTGTTGTTGATAGAGGGAATTCTGGACTGTATGATTCTATTATTCTTTGATTTGGAAGATATCATAGAGATGAATGCCTATGTTTTGGGCGTCCTCCTTTTGCTCTGGGGATATTATTTTCTCAGGAAGAGGGCGTGTAATTTCTTCGTTGTATCGGCGCGTTTTAAAGTGGTTGCCGCAGTCATGGTATATCTGTTGGCGTTGATGATGAATATTGCCGGCTGGTTTCTTATTGAGTCATCTTTTGCCTATGGCGCAGGCATGAAATTTTTGGGGGTGTTTATAATTTTAGGAAGCATTGTCTCTTGTATCTTATTGTTTGCGCTCATTTATTATTTCAATGGTACAAGGAAGTATGCAAGACAAGCGGAAATTTTAGAGCGGCAGAATGAGCAGCAGCGGGAGTATTTTGAACAACTGCTGAAAAAAGAGCAGGATACGCGGCAGTTCCGTCACGACTTGGTTGCGGAGCTGTTGGAACTGAAAAGTTATTCTGAGAACGGCGAGTATGGGAAGCTGGACGACTATTTGACGGAAATGCTGGGGGAAATCTCAGGCATCAGCAAGCGGCAATATGATGTGGGTAATGATATTGTAAATACAATTATTAATTTTTATTTTCTGCCCATACGGGAAACATGCAAAGTCAAGGTGAAAGGGTACATGTATGAGGAACAGAAAATTTCTCAGCGGGACTTATGCATCGTTGTCTCCAATCTTGTGAAGAATGCGGTGGAAGCGACAGAAAAAGTGCAGACAGGCCAGGGGGAAATTGTCTTTGAAGTGCAGCAGGGGGAAAAGGCTCTCAATATTCATGTGGAGAATACCTTGGAAGGGGAAGTGGTATTCCGAAATGGGCTTCCGGTTACCACAAAAACAGATAAGAGGAACCATGGGATTGGTCTTTGGAACGTAAAAACTGTTGTCGAGAAATATATGGGGTGCTATAACTGCAAGGCAATAAATTGTCGGTATATCGTGGATGTGTTTATATGAATAGAAAATGATAGAGAACATATAAGGGGCTGCTTTGCGCAGCCCCCAGCATTTCTTATTTTACAATCTTAACTTTCTTGGCAGTTGACCAAGCGCTGTAATACGGTGACTTTGATACGGTTTTGTAAGTTCTTATGCGCACATAATATGTTTTCCCTTTCTTCAATCCCTTAATCGTGGCTTTGGTCTTAGAAGCGCCGGAAACTTTCTGTAGCTTTGCACCGGAAAATTTGCGGTTTACAGCGTATTGAATCTGATAGCCGGAAACTTTGGAATTTTTCTTCCATTTGACAGATAATTTCCTGCCCGAGAGATTCTTTGCCTGCGACAGTTTGCTTCCCGCCGGGTTTACGGTAATCGTTATTTTTGCAGAGCAGTCTTTGTAATCCTGATTTCCTGCTTTACATGTGATGGTCGCTTTTCCTACGAAATTCTTTTTGATGGTAACGGTTCCTTTGGCGTTGACGGTCACGTTTTTGTTGTTGGACTGATATTTGATGGTACCGCCTTTTGCGCGGGCATTCAGTTTCAGGCTTTGGGCAGATGTTTTTGCTGTTTTCTGGTGTTTCGTTGTCGCGGTAATTTTGTTGTCGGCTTTTTGTATCTTAAATGTTCCCCGAATGGTTCCGGTATAATTTCCTTTTCCGGTTACCGTGATGCCGGCGGTTCCTGCGTGGATGTTTTGGCTGTATGTTACTGTATAATTCGAGGGCGCTAAAATAGAGCTGCCATTTTTTACGGTGACAGAAGGGCGTTTTTCCTTGCCGTCAAAAACAAAGTTCTCCTGTTTTTCCAAAGAAATCTGGTAACCGGATATGTCCACGGTTGTCAGTGCAAATGTTTTCGCCAGATAAACGGTTCCCTCTTCATTAGGGCTGGGGGCGAAAAGGTATTTTAGCTCCCCGGAACTTTGGAGGTTTATACCATAAATATGGCCGGTTTTTTTCTGTTCTTCGGATAAGGAAAAGACGACAGCGCTTTTTTCCGTTGCCGGATCCCATTCATAGATGTCATATTTCCCCGAATAATACAATTTTCCGTCAAAGGCGCCTGTGCCCACATATTTCCCTTGCCAGAAAGAAAGGTCATTACCGATGACATTCCAGACATCATTGATTTTAATGAGAGGTTTTACGGCCGTAAAATCTGTGCCGTTGCAGGCATATTGATAGATACTGTCCTGTCCGTCAAAGCCATACCAGGAACCATTTATATACTCAAAACCCGTATCTGTCATGTTCCAGAAGTAACTGTCATATTTTGTCTCTGTGGCAGCGCTTTTCGATAAGCCTCCGGTCAAAACCCAGTCTGATGCCGCATGGCCGCCGGTTTCGGACTCGAAGAAATCTGTGCTCTTTAAAAGATACAGATGGCGTGCCCTGCCAAGCCGGTCAAGGGTTGGGTCATTCCAGGTCACGTCAACGTTGTAGTAGGAATTGCCGATTTTTACCATGTCCCATGCATGGTTCAGTTTGACGCTGCTTACCATCTCACAGGCCAATCCCAGCTCATGCGCTAAATCCATGAATGCCAGTGCATAACCCTGGCAGACGGCAGTTTTATTGATAAATACGTCATATGCCGTATGTTTTGAGAGGCTTCTGTCGTATTCACAGTTGCGTGCCAGATAATCATTGATGTAGAGCGCTTTCTCCATATCACTCCAGGATTTATCGGCCCGGCTTACGATGGCAGTGACTTCCTGCTCATAAGCGTCCCGCATGGCCTTTGCAGTATTTTTATCTTCCGTGGTGTAATCGATCCTAACATTTGTGACAAAGCCGCCTGAAGAATAAGAATAGGCATAAGCCCCGCTGACATAAAAGTATTTCGGATTGGAATTGAGTGTGTTGGCATAGAAGTTGCGCAATTCATTCGGAGTGATTTGGAAGGAGCTCAAATCACAAGTGTCAGCAAAGGAATCCCAGGCCTTCAACAATTTGTCCTGAATCTGCTTTTGTGTATCAGGCAATTCACGAATCATGTCTGACTGTGCAGAGAATCTTGCCAGTCTACCGGCAGCGTTGGACTCCTGTAGAAGTCCGCCTTCCTGTAATATCTCGTCGGAAACATCCTCATACGTTGCTGGTACAGTTTCTTCATGCTCCGGGGCAGTTTCTGCCGCCAAGATCTCTGTGGTTATTCCTGCCCAGCAAATGAGTGTACCCAGAAATAACATCCAAAGTATTTTTTTCATATTCTACCTTCCCTTCTTGGCGTAATGTTTGATATCTGATATCGGGAATTCATATCAAACGCTACGGCCGAATCTTATCAATTTTGTCTTCCAGAATTATTATATGTAATTTTCTGGATAAAAACAAGACGGTTCTTAAATCTATCGTTTTGTAGTCCAATCTGTTCATACCGAAAGCTCTCTTTTCATAAAATGAAAAGAATCATCTGAAAGAAGGAAGGAAAATGGAGAAAGAGAAACGGACAGGTAGCAGAAGAAGCGGCAGCCAGCGTCGTCTGAAAGTAAATGTGATCTATGGAGATGTCCCGCTTGTGGAGTGCATGAAACATATTATTCGCGGAAAACATAATCTCAGATAGAGGGGGATTTCTATGGATGGCAAGCGGGCGGTATTGTATTTGAGGCTTTCCAAAGAAGATCTGCACAAGATAAGAGAGGGCGACGACAGCGCCAGCATCAAAAACCAACGGCTGATGCTTACGGAATATGCGCTGTCAATGGGGTATCAGATTACGGACGTCTATTCTGATGATGATGAGAGCGGACTGTACGACAGCAGGCCAGGGTTTGAACGGATGATGGAGGACGCCAGGCTGGGCAAATTTAATATTGTGATTGCTAAGAGCCAGTCCAGATTTTCCCGCAATATGGAGCATATTGAGAAGTATCTGCACCATGATTTCCCGCTGCTCGGCATACGTTTTATCGGCGTGGCGGACAATGCTGATACCGAGAATTTGGGCAATAAAAAGGCGAGGCAGATTAATGGGCTTGTCAATGAGTGGTACTGCGAAGACTTGTCTGACAATATCCGCTCTGTGTTTAAGGCTAAAATGAAAGCGGGGCAGTTTTTAGGCTCTTCCTGTCCTTATGGTTACCGCAAAGATCCTAAGGATCACAATCATCTGTTGATTGACGAGTATGCTGCGTCCATTGTCCGCAGAATATTTGACCTCTATCTGGAAGGGTATGGAAAAGGTAAAATTGCCGCCATGCTTTCCGCAGAGGGAGTGCTGATCCCTACACGCTATAAGCAGGAAGTCCTTGGCGTTTCTTACAGCAACAGCAGGCTGCTTCCGCAGACCCAGGCGTGGTCTTACCAGACGATACATACTATTCTGGGAAATCCGGTCTACAC
>CAJUTD010000126.1 GCA_910589635.1 uncultured Lachnospiraceae bacterium
TTTCTGACGCAGTAGATGAACAATTAGACAAGTGAAGATATCAGTTACTTAATATCCGTTGTACTAGTTTAATGACATTAGGGAATATGCTTAAAAAGGAGGTTTGCCATGATTAAGCCCACAAAGCAGCAGTTGGAAAAATTAGAGAATTTGAAAAATTATTTGAGGCGGCTGCCTTCTGTGGCAGTGGCATTTTCGGGCGGCGTCGATTCTACATTTCTCTTAAAGGTAGCAGTAGATGTCTTGGAGGAAAGAGCGATTGCAGTGACAGTCGATTCCCCATTTTTTCCCAGGAGGGAAATTGGCGAGGCCAAGATTTTTTGCAAGGCGCAGGGAGTCCGACAATTAATATGTGAGTTTAAGGCATTAGAGTTTACTCAAGTTGCGCACAATCCCAAGGACCGCTGCTATTATTGCAAGAAGGAGATGTTTCATCAGATGCAGGCGGCTGCGCGAGAACACAAGAAGGAGCATGTGATCGAAGGTTCTAATACGGATGATGACGGCGATTACCGTCCGGGGATGCGTGCCGTGGCAGAGCTTGGCATTAAGAGTCCCTTGAAAGCGTGTCAATTGTCAAAAGCGGATATTCGTGTATTGTCCCAGCATTTAGGATTGTCAACTTGGGAGAAACCGTCTTTTGCCTGCCTTGCATCCCGCTTTGTCTATGGGGAGCAGATTACGCAGGAGAAACTATCTATGGTGGAGCGGGCGGAGCAGCTTTTATTTGACTTGGGATTTCGCCAGTTTCGTGTGCGCATCCATGGCAGGATGGCGAGGATTGAAGTGGAGCCGCGGGAGTTTGCGAAGATTATGGAAAATACGGTCAGAGGAGAGATAACGGAGAAGTTTAGGGAGTATGGGTTTATCTATACGTCATTGGATTTATGCGGGTATCGGATGGGGAGCATGAATGAAGGATTGTTGAACAATTGAGGAATGAAAGGTAAAATTGACGGGTAAGATAGAAGAAACAGTGATGATAATTAAGAGCGGAGGGTGAAGATGCTATTAAAATATATTGTGAGTAATTTTATGTCAATAGGGCGTCCCATTGAATTTAGCATGTTCCCTGCATCAGAAAACGTGGAAGAGCGTTTGGTGAGAAGAATTGATACGAAAGCGGGGGAATGGAAAATTCTTAGGCGGGGAGGATTTTTTGGTCCCAATGCGTCTGGGAAAACGACATTTATGAAATCGTTGCGTTTTGCGAAAAATTTTATTGTAGATGGACAGAAGAGCGGAAAAGGTACAGGAATTAATCAATTTCGGGGAGATATTGATGAATTACAGGAGAAGTCCCTGTTTCAATTTATGTTTTATACACAGAACAATGTCTATGAATATGGCTTTTCGCTGGGAACAGAACAGGTCTATGAAGAGTGGCTGATGGTTCTGACAGAGAAAGGGTTTCAGCCTTTATTTGCAAGGCAGACGACGGAAGAAGGAAAGACGCAGATTGAGATTGAATCCAGGTTTGCGAGAAAGGGTTCAAAAGAACGTAATTTGGCAGAGGTCTTAAAAGACAGTATCGGTGAAAACCAGAAGAATCAGCTTTTTTTGTATAAAATGTATGATAATGGCGTGAAAAAGGTAGAACATATTGTTGAGTGGTTTGAGTGTTTAAAGATTATCTTTCCAAAATCGAAAGTTCAAGGTTTTCCTTTGCGAATAGATAAAGACGATGATTTTCGCAAATTTATTATAAATAGTTTAAAAAATATGGATACTGGGGTTGTAGATATTTCTATTGTCAGCGATGTTATGGATTTTCGTGACTCTGTTGAAAAGTTAGATATTCCGAGTGAAATTGTAAGCCAGGTGGAAGACAAGAAGAATGGAATTCTAACATTTGCAGGGAAGTATTTTATTTTTGGGGAAGGAGAAAAACGTCAGACTTTATTAGTGCAGATTAAATTTGAGCATATCTTAAATGGGGAGATGGTGCCATTTAATGTGGAAGAAGAATCGGACGGGACAAGACGTTTACTAGATTTACTGCCAATTTTATTTTCCTTGAATAAAAACAAGCAGGATATCTATTTTGTAGATGAGATAGACCGAAGCCTGCACACAAAGTTGTCTCAGTATTTATTGAGAGAGTTTTTAAAAGGCTGTGAGGACACTTATAGCCAGATTGTGTTTACCGCCCATGACGTCAACCTTATCAATTTGAAGGAATTTGGGCAGGATGAAATATGGTTTGTGGAAAAGGATGGTAATGGGGAATCGCATTTGAGGCCGTTTTCGGACTTCGAGATAGAAAAGGGGCAGGATGCGTTAAGAGCATATTTGAATGGACGGTTCGGTGCGGTGCCGTTGATAAAGGGGGAGATATAGTGGGAATTATCCTTACAAGCAGAATACCATACACGGCGGAAAACCCATTGCGCTCCAAACGGCCGGCAACCAGTAAGATTATTTTTCTTTCCATGGAAGGAAGTGTCACGGAGGAAGAATATTTTACATGGGTTTCTCAATTATTTGCTGAGGTTAAAACAAAAATTCAGTTTATATCGGTGGCAGAAGACGCAGTCCATACGAGAGAAAAGAATCGGACGAAAGAGCAGAGAAGTCTGTTGGGCAAAAGTAAACCTAAACAACTGGTGGAGAAGATTGAGCAGTTTAAGATAGAGCAAAATGAGAAGTATCAGTTTGATAAATATGAAGATGAATTCTTTATTGTTTCAGATATTGACGATAATTTGTCTGACTATGCGATTGAAAATTTTCATGGGGCGTTAGGTATTTGTGATGAAAAAGGATATGGTTATGCCATCAGTAATCCTTTTTTTGAATTATGGTTACTATTGCATCATGATGATATTAAAGATGAAGATAGGATTTATGCTGTAACAGAGGAACATGCTTATGAAAAAACAGGTCATTTTCGAGAGCGGCTTAGGGATTGCGGGGCGCCATTGCAGGATTCCAAACATATTCGGGAAGTAGATTACACGAGGGAGAACGTTATTCAGGCAGTAGAAAGGGCGAAAGCGTTACATACAGATAGAGAAGGGCGTTATCCAAAATATCTTGCGACAACCGTGTATCAATTGCTGGATAAAATATTAGAGATGATAGGTACAGGCAACGTGCCATTGTGCTGATGCCATAAAATAAAAAGGAGGATAATAAAATGTCTAATCAAGTATTGGAAGTAATGAAAAGAAGGAGTTCGGCCAGAGCATATAGTGAAGTGAAGCCGGCAAAAGAGGAACTCGATATCATTTTAGAAGCTGGATTACAGGCACCGACCGGCATGAACCGGCAGGAAATAAGGTTTTCGGTAATAAATGGCGATAACCCGATTCTGGAGGAGTTAGACGAGGAAAAGAGGAAACTGCGTGGACAGGAAAAACAGCCCCATAATTTCTACTATGAGGCTCCAGTACTGATTTTCCTCAGCGCAGAGGATGGATTTAAGTGGAGCAAGGTAGACGCAGGCATTGCAGTGCAGAATATGACGTTGGCTGCGGAGAGCCTTGGTCTTGGCACCTTGATTATCGGCTGTGTCTATGACGCGTTGCATGGTGAGAAAAAAGCGTATTTTTCACAGGCGCTTCAGATACCAGAAGGTTATTCATTTGAAATTGCCCTGGCGGTAGGACATAAGCTGGATGATAAAAAACCGCATGAGTACAGTTTTGAGAATCAGGTGACAGTACGGTAGCATTTAAAGCGCTGTGGGAAAAATTAGGGTGTAAGCCTATTTTTGTTTACATCCTTATTTTTCCAATAATGTTTTGATAAGATAAATGTCTATCCGGTTTACACCGATATATTTGTTTTGTTGTATATGATCATAAAAGTAGTATAATAAAAGCTGAAAGCAATTTTACATTGATAAGGAGAAAATGTTATGATATGCCCTGAATGTAAGCATGATGTGAACGATCAAGCAAGTGTGTGTGATATATGTGGATTTGAATTAGAATTGTACAAACAAGCATACGAAAAAATTTATAATGAAAAGCTACAACAGTTAAATGAATTTGAAACGATGAAAAACCAGCCGCAAGTGGTCTATAAAACAGTGTCGCTGCCAACGCAAGCCGTGCATCAGCCAAGGTGCCCTTACTGTAATAGTGAGGATTTAACCAGAATAACATCTGTTGATAAAGCGGTTAATATAGCCCTATTTGGTTTCTTTGGAAACAAGAGGAAATATCAATGGCATTGTAATAATTGTAAAACAAACTGGTAGGAGGAAGTTATGGCGATCATAGAGTGTCCGGAATGTAGAAAAGAAGTTTCTAATAAAGCTGAGGCATGCCCTAATTGTGGATTTGGAGTTGCAAAATATATAGAAAGACAGAATACAATATCACAAATTCAAGATGAAGCAGAAAGAGAAGCCTATTTATATGTAAAGCAAAAGAGGAAAGAGAAAGAAGAAAGAGAAGAAAGAGAAAAGAAGGCAAAAGAGGATTTTAAAAATGATGTATACTATCAGGCAATCGATAAATATAAAAGTGATTCATCTGCAGAGGTTGAAGAAGCTGAGCAATTATTTTTATCTATCTCCGGTTGGAAAGATTCAGATATTTTTTTAATAAAATGTCAAGAGCGAATAAAAGAGCTCAGACAGCAAGAGGTAATAAAGGAAGAAATAGCAAAAAAGAAAAATAGAAGAATAACAGTTTTTGCCGTTGCGGCTTTTGTTCTTGCAGGGATTGTCATTGGATGGTACAGTTATTATAGGGTGATAGTTGTTCCACAGGGAATATATGATTCAGCAGTACATAATATTGAGGCGGGAAATTACGAAGAAGCAATCCGTCAGTTACAAACGATTCCTGAGCATAAAGGGGCGTCAGAAAAGATAGCAGAATCTCGGTATTTAGAGGCAAAGAGACTGGCTGATAACCAGAAATACAAGAAAGCGTTGAAAATATTGGAATTATTGGAAGGCAATAAAGATGCAGATGCATTAAAGGATAAGTGTCAGGACGCCATAAAATATGGGCTGGCATTGTCTAAGTTTGATGTAAAGAAATATGAGGAAGCGGTTGATTTATTAAAAAATAATGAATTTGATAATAACGCCCAAAAATTAAAAGAATGTTATAAGGAACTGGCATGCCAAGAACTGTCAGAAGGGGAATATGACAATGCTATTAAACATTTTGAGTTAGCAGAATATCAGGGGGAAGAATATCAGGAGGCATATTATCAGAAAGGTATAGAGGCTTATGAGATATTGAATTATAATGCGGCAATCCAATGTTTTAATAGGGTCCTAAATTATAAAGACAGCCAAGAGGTGTTGTTAAAAGCTGAAACCGCTTTAAACCAGCAATATGACATCCATGCAACAGACAGGGAATTGCTGTACGGATGTTGGTATAAGTCACTGGAGGACGGCGGAAGGGTGATATCTATAGATACCTCTGAGCAGTCAAGGAAGATTTGGACGGGCTGGGATTATAATTATACGGTAGAATATGTAAAGAAAAATCTTCAATGGTTTGAGGAACGGTCTCATGGAGAACAGGATAGTATTGTAAATAATGGGGATGGCACATATAGTATGTTGTCACTTGATGACTCCGGCGATAAATACAAATTGATCACATTTAAAATATCTGGCGATGGCTTAGAGGTAATATCTGTGTTTTATGATACTTGGAAGGATTCGGTTGGCGTATATAAAAAGGTTGGTTAATCGTGAAAGAATGAAAGGAAAGAGTTTGAACAGTACATATCAAGGAGTTTGAAAATGCAGGCTGGAGGCTGTAAAAAATCTTGTGTCTATGGGATTTAAACTTCTTTGATAAGAATTA
>CAJUTD010000127.1:0-1719 GCA_910589635.1 uncultured Lachnospiraceae bacterium
TCTTACCAAAAAGGAGCCATTTATTTCCAAAAAACACAAACTTATTTACACTACCCAGGCTGAAAATAAAGCTGAAAAATTAACTTGATTTGACGTTCCCCATACAGGACAGCCAGCTGGTTCAGAATCTGGTTCCAGTTCCGGTACCTCTGTGTTCATTTCTTTGTTACGTTCTGGCTTGCAAGGTACAGCATCTTCTCCAGGGAGGTACCGCTTGGGAATACGCTCTTTGTCTTTGTTGCTTTCCGGTACTGGCGGTTCAGGCTTTCTATGATGTTCGTGGTATACATAATCCGGCGGATGTTACCTGGGAATTGAGAGAAGGAACTGACATCCTCCCAGTTGTTTTCCAAGCTGCTGATGGCATAAGGGTATTTCCGCCCCCATTCCTCTTTTATATTTTCCAGCTCTGAAAGAGCAGCCGTCTCGTTTGGGGCATTGTAGACAGCCTTGAAACCGGAGGCGAATTTCTTCAGGTCTTTGTAGCCCACATATTTAAAAGGGTTGCGCAGCATATGGATGACGCACCGCTGTATCTGTGCTTTGGGGAACACTGCCTGTATGGTTTCCTTAAACCCCGGCATTCTGTCCACGCAGAAGAACAAAACATCCTTCACGCCGCGGTTGTGCAGATCATTCAGCATCCCAAGCCAGAACTTGCTGGTTTCATTTGCCCCAACAGTAATGCCCAGAATTTCCTTGTAGCCCCCTGTTGTGACGCCCAGGGCCACATAAGCTGCGCAGCTTAAGATTCTCCCGTCTTCCCGGACTTTGTAATGGATGCAGTCAATAAATACAAAAGGGTATACCGGATTCAGCGGGCGCGACGGCCACTCTTTGGCCTGCGTGAGAACCTTGTCTGTAATCTTGCTTACCATTTCTGCCGGCAGCCCAATCCCATACAGGTCATTCAGCTGGTCATGGATGCCCCTTGTGCTCATGCCGCGTACATACAGGGAAATCACTTTCTCTTCAATCCCGGAGATGTCACGCTGGTACTTTGGTATCAGTTTTGGCTCAAACTCCCCATTCCGGTCCCTGGGCACGTCAATCTGGAATTCCCCATACTGGCTCTTGAGGTTTTTGGATGAATGCCCATTCCGTTTGTTGTCCGTCTGTAAATCCCCCTTGCAGTTTTTCTCATAGCCGAGGGTGGCGTCCAGTTCAGTCTCCATGAGTTCCTGGAGGATGTCCTTGAAGCTTTCCCTGAGCAGGGCATAGACATCGGTGACGCTGTTTAAGTTGTTTTCTGAGATAATCTGTCGGATTTGCTCTTTTGCTACTGGCATAAAAACACAAACTTATTTACACTACCTCTCCAAATGCTTTTAATCAAAACAACAAACAAAGGTGTGCTTTTGTATAATCAATTATAACAGACTGAATTACGAAATAAAAAGGGATTTGACAAACTTTTACATAAAAATAATGATTATATATTTGAAGGAGAAAGTAATATCTTTATTTTATGATTGAAGAAATTGATAGAATGATATCAGAATATATGAATGCATTCCGTAATGCAGATGCTGATAGACATTTAGAGATTGTGGAATGGATGGATAATATTTCTTTAAAAATATATAATTTTGAAAATAAATGTTTTAAAATAATAAAATCTTAGATGTCTGACATTTTATTAGGTAATCGAAATCTGGTTTTATGAAGGAAATTAGGTGGAATATTATGCAATTATCTTATAATAAAATAATATATAGA
>CAJUTD010000127.1:1729-3988 GCA_910589635.1 uncultured Lachnospiraceae bacterium
ATTCAAAACCGCCCCAATGACAACTTCTGCAATGCGGAAGAATGAAATTAATTTTCTCGAAGAATCATTTGTGGATAATTTTGGAGATAAATTATTCGATTATTATAAAGTTAAGGTTTGTGTATCATCATCAATACCATTTTTTAAAAATGTTTGTGACTTTAGTGCTTGGGCTTGGTTTTTATCACTAGTTCATATAGTTGTAGAAATACAAAAAAGACCTTTTCTTATAGATGCATTGCAATATAAATCAATTATTACAGCATTTGAAAATCTAACAAAAATTGAGAAATATTGTTTGCCACAGCAAATATATGATATTACTCGTACTATATTTGAAGATAATGATGAATATGACTATTTTTCCAAACAAGCATCATCTAATACAAATGTAAGTTATATGGTTTATGGGTTGGAATATTTTCAACATTTAAATTTTGATTTAAGAGGAAGTTTAAATTATAATCCATTTCCTACAATGGTTATGGATTGGACGGAAGATATTGAAATAGCAAAAAGTTTTTCGTGTTTGGACGGGAAACCAGGAATAATACTTTCTATCAATTATGATAAATATAAGCAGTTGCTATATGATGAATGGTATCCTTATTTAATGAGTGCTGATATTGCTTCAAATATGCCTGGTTTTACGCCATATTTTGATTATCATTTTAAATTTTCAAAGAAAAATTCTAACATGCAAAAACAAAAGGGAATAGTTCTTTTTTGGCCTTGGAGTTATACTATAGATGAACTTGCTACAAATGAAATTGGGGAAAGATTGGAATTTAAAGAAACACATATTTTTTGAAAAAATAAAATGGTTAGATTACTTTTAGATTACTTTTCTATCAAAAAATCCAACTTAAATATTCCCAAATAAGAGCGGATATGGTATAATAATAAATCACACTGAATATTTCAATTATTGATACAGAAAATTATAGAGAAAGGCTGGAACCCTTATAAACTGAGGGTTGTGGACAGGTAATTGTAAAATGAAATTAGGCATCGTGGGCCTGCCCAACGTAGGAAAAAGTACATTATTTAATTCATTGACAAAGGCGGGAGCAGAATCTGCAAATTACCCATTTTGTACGATAGATCCCAATGTGGGCGTTGTGACAGTACCGGATGAACGACTGAAAAAGCTGGGGGATTTGTATCATTCCAAGAAGGTAACCCCGGCTGTCATTGAATTTGTAGATATTGCGGGGCTTGTCAAAGGCGCCAGTAAGGGAGAGGGACTTGGAAACCAGTTCTTATCGAATATCCGTGAGGTGGACGCGATTGTACATGTAGTGCGCTGCTTTGAGGACAGCAATATTGTCCATGTGGACGGCAGTATCAATCCGGTGCGCGATATTGAGACAATTAATCTGGAACTTATTTTTTCTGACATAGAAATCTTAGAGCGTAGGATTGCCAAGACCAGTAAAGGCGCAAGGATGGACAAGACTTTGGCAAAAGAACTTGCTCTTTTAGAGCGTGTGAAAGCGCATTTGGAAGAAGGCAGGCTTGCCAAGAGTTTTGAAACCGAAGACGAGGACGAGCAGGAATGGTTTTGGGGTTATAACCTGTTGACTGCCAAGCCGGTAATCTATGCGGCAAATGTGTCAGAGGATGATTTGGCGGATGATGGCGCTGGCAACGCATTTGTTCAGGAGGTAAGGAAAAATGCTGCTGAGGAGAAGTGCGAAGTATTCGTTATCTGCGCCCAGATTGAGCAGGAGATTGCAGAGCTGGATGATGAGGAAAAGTCTATGTTTTTGGAGGAACTGGGCTTGGAAGAATCCGGTCTTGAGAAATTGATTAAGGCAAGTTACAGCCTTCTGGGGTTGATTAGTTACCTGACTTCCGGGGAGGATGAGACGCGCGCATGGACGATTAAGAAAGGCACCAAAGCGCCTCAGGCAGCAGGGAAAATTCATACAGATTTTGAACGTGGTTTTATCCGCGCAGAGGTAGTCAATTACCAGGATTTGCTGGATTGCGGCTCTCTGGCGGCGGCAAAAGAGAAAGGTTTAGTAGGGCTGGAAGGAAAAGAATATGTGGTAAAAGATGGCGACGTGATTTTGTTCCGGTTCAACGTGTAGAGCCCTGTGTAATTCCAATGATGAGTTCACAGGGGAACCCTTTTTCTATTATTAGTAAGGGGATTTCATGAGAACTGATTTGAAAGGAGTTACACAAAAATGAAAGCAGAAAGCAAGAGATTTTACCAATCCCTGATGGCATTGGTTCTTCCGATTACATTAC
>CAJUTD010000127.1:3998-5619 GCA_910589635.1 uncultured Lachnospiraceae bacterium
AGATGTGTTTATGTTGGGGTATGTAGGACAGACTGAATTGTCCGCAGTATCTTTGGCAAATCAATTTCAGTTTCTTTTGTCAGGAGTGTTCTTCGGAATCTCTTCGGCCGTAGTCATGCTTGCTTCCCAGTATTGGGGCAAGAAAGACACCGATTCCATACAGGCGGTTATGGGCATTGCAGTCAAGATTGCATTTGTAATTACAGGGCTTTTGGCGATCGGTTCTGTCTGTATGCCCGAGGCGCTTATGAGGATATACACAGATAATGAAATGCTGATTTCCATCGGTACTTCCTATCTGCGGATTGTGGGAATGTCTTATGTGTGTATGAGTTTTTCGCAAGTATATCTCTGTGCCTTGAGGAGCATGGAGCGGGCGCAGATTAGTACGGCAATCAGCGCGGTTGCGCTGTTGTCCAATATTGTCTTGAACGCAGTGTTTATCTTTGGAATTGGCGGCGCGCCTAAGTTGGGCGTAATCGGCGTTGCTGTGGGAACGACAACTGCGCGTGTGCTGGAACTGTTGCTCTGCCTGGCTGACGCTGTGCGGGGGAAGATATTCCGCATCAATTTAAAGATTATGTTTGGCAAACATAAAATGTTGTTTGCAGATTTCTGCAAATATTCTATCCCGGCGTTAATCAATGACTTTGCGTGGACCTTGGCGTTTTCCATGTATTCGGTGATTATGGGGCATATGAACGCTGATGTTGTAGCGGCAAACTCTGTGGTATCAACCGTCCGCAATTTGTGTATGATTATGGGGTTTGCGCTGGGGTCTGGCGCTTCCGTGCTCCTTGGTATAGAAATTGGCGAGGGGAGAATAGAGGATGCCAGGCGCGATGCCAGGAAATCCTGTTATGTAACGCTTGTAGTTGGGATTGCTACAGGGGTTCTTATTTTACTGCTGCGGCCCATTGTATTTATGTGTTTTTCCTTGACAGACCGTGCAGAGGGATATTTGAATATCATGCTTTGGATTAGTTCTTATTATGTGGTGGGCCAGGCGATGAATACGCTGTTGATCTCCGGCGTGTTCCGTGCCGGCGGCGATTCAAAGTTTGGCATGATCTGCGATATCATCGTCATGTGGGGAATCAGCGTACCCTTGGGGTTTCTCTGTGCATTTGTATGGAACCTTCCGCCGATGGTGGTGTATTTCATTCTCTGCCTGGACGAATTCTGGAAGATTCCGGCAGTGTATGTCCATTATAAAAAGTTCGGCTGGTTGAAAGATATTACCAGGGAATATGAGTAGCGGCAATGTTAGGATTCCAGTTGCAAAAGAGGCATATCAGATATGAACGTCTGGTATGCCTCTTTTTTTGTTTTTGAAGAATTATCAGGTTACACATGAGACTTTCTATCTAAATAAACAAATAAAGTATAAAAAACTAAATATATTTTATCTTTTTTCATACAATTCCTATAGTTTTTGGGGATGAAAAATATTTTCTTTTGTGCAACAATAGTATTACATTCATAAAAATTAGGAGAATTGTGAATATTCCATTGTGGAATTTCTACAACCTGTCCTATTTAAGAAAGGAGATTTTATAGTGAGGAAAGCACTGAAAAACAAGTGGAAACAAGCCTGTTCTTTGTTTCTTGCGGCAGTAAT
>CAJUTD010000128.1 GCA_910589635.1 uncultured Lachnospiraceae bacterium
TGGGAAGCTAGCTTCCCAAGATAATTTTTGTGCATTCTGTCTTTGCCGCATGAGCAACAAGACCTTTTGAACGAGTAAATATATTAGTGCGACAGCCCCAACCTATGCGCACTTTGGCGCGTCAGGGCTTCTAATGCGATATTATACCATACCCCTGGCTGTTTTACAAATACTGAACATAAAATATCTATGATTGGATATAATAACAGAATCACAGACTGCCTACATGGACTTCCCTTTATAGCCTGACATTTCACACAATTTTCACACAATTTTAGCACTCACCTATTGACAGTGCTAACAATCCGTGGTATAACGATAATAACAAAAGGAACGGAAACACCATCCAGACCTTTTAAACCAACAAAAATATCTATAAAAAAGGAGCGATGATTTATGTTAATGCCAAGTATTTTTACAAAAGATTTGTTTGATGATTTCTTTGAGCCCCGCTATCATGGTTATGACCGCAATCAGGCTCTGATGAGGACGGATGTGAAAGAAACAGGACAGGGATATGAACTTTCCATGGATCTGCCCGGCGTAAAAAAGGAAGACCTGAGAGCCGAGTTAAACGACGGCTACTTAACCATCAGTGCAACGTCCAGACAAAATAATGACGAAAAAGACTCGGAAGGAAAATATATCCGCCGTGAGCGTTATTACGGAACTTTCAACCGCAGCTTTTTTGTTGGGGAGAATGTAACCCAGGATGAGATAAAAGCAAGATTTGAGAACGGAATACTCTCGTTACAGATTCCAAAGAAGGAACCGGCAAAACAGGTTGATGAAAAGAAATATATCGCAATCGAAGGATAACTCCCCCTTTAAAGACGGGGCCAGCCGCAAATTTTATGGCGGCTGGTCCTGTAAAACTCCCTGCAGCGCCGCTTCCTGCGGCACATAATTACATATTACAGCAACCCATAAGACTGCTGTTGCATCATTATTTTTTAATCTTGCCGCTTAATTTTTCCTTACTCCACGCGCCATAAATCTTCTGTGTCTTCTTGTTTATCTTAGCAGTCTTATACGCACGGATTTTTACATAATACTTCTTGCCCTTAGTGAGATTCTTCAACACCGCCGTCGTCGTTTTATTATTCTTAACGGTAACGTTCTTTGTTGTCTTTGCATTCTTAAACTTCTTGTCCGTGCTATAACAAATTTGATAACCTGTCGCCCTTGTGTCTTTCTTCCAGCTTACCTTTAATTTCTTTCCCTTTAATGTCTGTACTGACTTCAAACTTTCTTTTGCCGGGCTGGCCTTAACCAAAATCTCCGCCGTTGCTTTCTTATATTGGGCTGTCTCTGCCGCGGTTACCTTAATTTTTGTGGCGCCTGTCCCCTTGATGGTTACCGTTCCGTTTTTGCTCACAGATACGACCTTCTTGTCATAACCGGAATAGCTCAGTTTGCCATTTCCCTTTTGCAATTTCACGTTCAGCTTGAACGGCTTACTGCCATATGCCTTACTGTAAGTCTTGGTAACCTTCAGCGTCTGGGCTGTTTTCGTAACAGGTTTTTCCGGCTGCTGCGGCTTACCCGTGGAGAATGGAATCTCATAATCCTTGGCATACGTCTCCGCATACGAGCCCGCCTTGCCGTAAATTGTCAGGTTCACACTACCCACAAATACAAAAGAATCAATATGCTTCACACTTTCCGGAATGAATACGCTTGTCAAATTTAAACAAGACTGGAACGCTGCACACTTAATACTAGTTACACCTTCCGGGATATTGACGCTTATAAGCTCATCGCAATTGGAGAGCGCACCTTCGGCAATCTGCGTCACGGTTGTGGGAATATTTATGCTTCCTTGCGGCTGCGGCACAACAGCAATCAAGCTGCCATTGTTCTTATTTCGCAAAACTCCATCCTCAAATACAAAATTAGGATTAGCGGCGTCTACCTTCACTGACGTAAGCCCGATGCATCCGCTAATATCATATGCCGAAATATATTCCACATTTGCTCCGATATTCAACACGCCTGATTTTTTAAAGGGGTAATAATACAGCCGTGTCTTATCCTTGTTGTACAAGATTCCGTCTTCCGATGCTAAATACGGATTCTGGCTGTCTACAATTATCTCTTCCAACTCATAGGCGCCCCTAAAATCACCAGGAGTGCCCTCATACTGATGTATCTCTTTTACGCTTGCCGGAATAGTGATACTCGTTACATTGCTTCCATTAAATGCATTTTGTAAAATTCTGGTTACCCCATCCGGAACCACCACCTTCCTGGCATTCCCGGTATATTTAACTAATGTGCAACGTCCCAATTCTTCCAGAAGCTCGAACCCGTCTGCATCTGCTTCCCGATTCTCCCCGTACATTTCCACTCCCTGCTCCGCGGTTTCTCCCTCTGCATAAGCTGTAACGCTTCCTGCCGGTACTCCCGACACACACACTGCAGCAGCCAACAATAACGCTGCCAAACGTTTTTTCCTTTCTGACATTTCATGTTCCTCCTTTTTTATTTATGTTTTCTCTCTACTACTAAGAGCAGATACGTCTTGCGCCTCATTATCTATAACTCTTCTCCTTCTCTCATTTTACAACCTCGAATTATTATAACATGTCAAAAATATTTTTTCAAAAAAATATCATTTTAGATTATGCCAGCAACTTATAAACAACATCTAAAATATGCACGATGAGGAAAGAAGTGGTATATTGAATCAATTTGTAAGAGACCGAATTACACAATTATAAAAATAGAAACCCATACGACTCAGATTGATTTGAATCGAATGGGTTTCTATTTTTGATACTTAATGACAATTATTTCCTTTTAGGCAGCGCCGTCTTCTGGTCTACCGTTACCTGTTCCTCCAGGCAGACAAAGATTTCATCAACTTCTTTCTTTGCCATCTTAGGCGTCAATAGGCTGACAACAGGCACAACAATCAATCCGGCAACCATAGCGATTGCCCCTGCGTTAATCGGAGACGCTATGTAGGAAAAGAACATATTGGACACGGTAATGCCGATTCCACAGGCAAAACTTGCCCACACTGCCGCCTTTGTCACACCTTTCCAGTACAAGCCGTACAGAAACGGCGCCAGGAATGCGCCAGCCAGCGCGCCCCAGGAAATGCCCATCAGCTGCGCGATAAACTGAGCAATAGATTTGGGCGGGAAGAGCGCCAATACGACGGAGCACACAATAAAGAATACCAGCAGAATTCTCATGTATAAAATCTGCTTCTTTTCACTCATATTTTTTACAATATTGTCTTTCAAAAAGTCCAGTGTCAGCGTGGAACTTGAAGTCAGTACCAGAGAAGACAACGTAGACATGGACGCTGACAATACCAGCACAATCACGATGCCCACCAGAATATCCGGCAATGTGGACAACATGGACGGGATAATGGCATCAAAGATAACGCTTCCATCTTCCTTATGGATTGCCGCCGTATCAAACAACCGCCCAAAACCGCCCAAGAAATAACAGCCGCCGGAAACAACAATCGCAAAGACCGTTGAGATGATTGTCCCTGACTGCACTGATTTCTCATCTTTAATCGTATAAAATTTATGTATCATTTGCGGCAGGCCCCAGGTTCCCAGGGAAGTCAAAATAATAACGCCCAAAAGATTTAAGGGGTCGGGTCCGAAGAAAGACGTAAACGCACCTTTCTGCCCCATCGTCACCGCTACATCGCTCTCCAACTCAGCAAGGGATTTCACCGCATTGAGAAAACCGCCCTGCCCATTTAAAACAGCCGCAATAACCGCCACGATTCCGCCCAGCATAACGATACCCTGAATAAAATCATTGATTGCCGTGGCCATATAGCCGCCGAGAATCACATACACACAAGTCAAAACCGCCATCACAATTACACAGACCTCATAAGGGATATCAAAAGCCATACCAAATAAACGGGAAAGGCCATTGTACACTGACGCGGTATATGGAATCAGGAATACAAAGGCAATCGCAGACGCTGCAATCCTCAACGCCTTACTGTTATAACGCTTTCCAAAATAATCCGGCATAGTCGTCGCTGACAGATGATTGCTCATGATCCTGGTACGCCTGCCCAGCACTACCCAGGCCAGCAGCGAACCAATCACTGCATTTCCAATACCAATCCAAGTAGATGCAAGACCGTATTTGTATCCAAACTGCCCGGCATACCCGACAAACACAACCGCTGAGAAGTAAGACGTTCCATAAGCAAATGCCGTCAGCCATGGCCCTACGCTTCTGCCTCCCAACACGAAATCATCTACATTGGTGGCATGTTTGCGCGAATACAGCCCCACACCAACCATCACTGCAAAAAACAAGACTAAAAAAATAATTTTCACTAACACGTTTTCTCCTCCTTGTCCGACAAATCTGTAAAAGCCTGTTCTATCAGCTTCCCAGCATTCTGCCCTAGTATTTTGTCTAAATCTTTTCTTTCAATGGCGAGGCTCCTGAGAAATTCTAAGGATTCCTTTTGTCCGCTCCACGGGCTGTCCGTTGCGAACAAAATCCGTTCCGCGCCATGTTTTTCCAAAATGTTCAGAAAAACTTCATCCTTGATATAGCCGGCGGTAAACGCGGTGTCCAGCCAGACATCTTTCCCCGCCAGCAATTCCTCTACTTCCTCCCACATATCAAAGCTGCCGTAATGCGCAAGAACTAGATTCTTAGGCGACACTTCTTTTATAACCCGGCGGATTTGCCGCGGTGTACAGCGCACATTGTCCGGGAAACCAACGTCTACTCCGGCATGGACAACGCTCACAAGTCCAAGTTCCGAGGCATAATCGAGAATCCGCATATACTTGATATCATCAAAATGGGTATCCTGGTAATCTGGATGGAGCTTGATGCCCAATAAACCCAACTCCTTGATTGTGCGAAGCTCCCCTTTGTAATCCGCAGAATCTGGGTGAAGACCCCCGAAAGACCATAGACGCGTCCGCTTATCTTGATACTTCTCGTTTAACTGCGCCGCAAAATCGTTAATCGTATGAAACTGCTCCGGCCTCGTAACCACCGGCAGGACTACCGACACGTCCACGCCAGCCGCCTCCATGGAACGTATCAATCCTTCTTCCGTGCCATCACCAAATGCTTTAATATGCGCTTTCTCCTCCAAATATGTAATTGTCTTCCCTGCTATTTTCTCAGGAAAAATATGTGTATGAAAATCTACAACCATCCTGCACACCTCGATTGAATATTTGCCATAATGTTTATCTATTCCTGCGCGTTTCCTTTTCCATCCTTTGTTTTATTTAATTTATACTTTATCACTTTAAAGCGACAGTGTCATTTTGCCTGAAAAAAGAATCTCGGCTACGAGATTCTTAGTACCCTCATATCAGGGCAAAGAAAAAGCGATAGACGGGGCTCGAACCCGCGGTCTCGACCTTGGCAAGGTCGCGCG
>CAJUTD010000129.1 GCA_910589635.1 uncultured Lachnospiraceae bacterium
TTAGACAAGTGAAGATATCAGTTACTTAATATTCGTTGTACTAAGGAGGTGGCCCAATGAAAAAAGCACTGCCAATTGGTGTTGATAATTTTAAAAAATTGATAGACGAGGATTATTACTATGCAGATAAAACACTATTCATAAAAGAACTGTTAGAATATAAAGGAGAAGTAAATCTGTTTACGCGCCCCAGGCGTTTTGGCAAAACGCTTACTCTGAGCATGCTGCGGTATTTTTTTGAATATACAGGAGACGCTGCGCAGGCTGCTCAACATAAGGAATTATTTACAGGAATGAAAATCATGGAGGAAGGGGAAGCCTATACCAGCCAGATGGGTCTTTATCCCGTCCTGAACTTGACGCTGAAATCCGCCAAACAGGAGAGTTTTGACATTGCTTATTATATGTTACAAAACCAAATCGCTTCGGAATTCGATCGTCATTGGAACATTGTAGAACAAGGCAAAGAGCAGCTCACCACCAAAGAATATGAGCAGTATTGTAATATCGTAAATTTAGAGGCAGATAACAGAGAATTCCGTGGTTCTTTACAACTTTTCTGCAAATGTATGCACAAGATAACCGGTCAAAATACCGTAATACTGATTGATGAATACGACGTTCCTCTGGAAAATGCATATTTCCGGGGATTTTATGACGAAATGGTAGATTTCATCCGTGCGCTCTTTGAATCTGCGCTGAAGACCAATGATTATCTGCAATTTGCCGTCATTACCGGATGCCTGCGGATTTCAAAAGAAAGTATTTTTACCGGATTGAACCATTTGCGGATAATTTCTGTGCTCGATAAAAAATACAGTGAGCATTTTGGATTTACAGAACCGGAAGTACGGCAAATGATGGCCTATTATAAGGTAGAAAGCCGTTTTTCCACCATGAAAGAATGGTACGACGGCTATATGTTCGGCGATACGGCAGTCTATAACCCCTGGAGCGTTATCTATTTCCTGTCTGACCTGTATACCGATATAGACGCCTTTCCCCGCCCCTATTGGATTAATACCAGCTCTAATGATATCATCAAAGATTTGATTGCCCGGGCAGACCGAGAGACAAAGACCCAGGTTGAATCACTCCTGCATGGAGGAACACTTGATATCCAGATACATGAGGAGGTTACTTATGATGATATGCACGGCAGTGGGGAAAACCTTTGGAATTTCCTCTTTTTTACGGGATATCTGACAAAAGAACGGGAATATTTCAAAGAATCTTCCACATTCCTGAAAGCCCGTATTCCCAATACCGAAGTGGGAACCATCTATCAGAACACGATTCTCAATTGGTTCCGCCAAACCATAAAAAAGCAGGATTTCCACGACTTATACCGCGCAATGGAACATGGAGACGACAAACAGATGCGCGATATCCTCAACGGACAGCTAACTTCCACGATTAGTTTTTATGACAGCGCGGAAAATTTCTACCATGGATTTCTTACGGGAATTCTCAGCCAAAGCCAGGATTACAATGTAAAATCCAACCGCGAAGCCGGTAACGGACGAGCCGACATTATGTTGAGAAGCCCCTCTCTGAGAGGACGGTCTTTTATCCTGGAACTGAAAATTTCTGAACACATTGATAATCTGGAAGTAGATGCCGCAAAAGCATTGCAGCAAATTTATGATAAAAATTATATGGAAGAACTGCGCACGGAAGGTTATCGCAACATAGATTGTTATGGGATATCCTTCTATCGCAAGGACTGTGAAATCCGATTTGGAAAAGGCCTGCCCGATTAGACAATTTTCAGAAACTATAGAAACCTATAGCAATATATGGAACTGTGTCATCTTTTATGCGACAGTTCCATATATTTTTGTCAAACATAACTATTTCCTGCAAATATTTCTTAACTATGGACACAACTTTATCCCTTGGAGGCATCCCATGAAAATTATTGACATGCACTGCGATACGGTATCCCGTATCTATCAAGAACGAAAACAGCAAAAACAAGCCAATCTTCGGAAAAACTCTTTTCAGGTAGATCTCACAAAAATGAAATCCGCCGCTTATCTTTTACAAAATTTCGCCCTCTTTATTGATTTAGGCGAAACCGCAGAACCATACGAGACATTCCTCGGGCAGCTTGCCGTTTTCCAAGAGGAAATGGCGCAAAATACAGATTTGATTGCTCCCGTCACTTCTTACCCGCAAATCCTTACAAATGAAAGCCAGGAGAAAATGTCTGCCCTGCTGACGCTGGAAGAGGGGGAAGTCTGCGGCGGCAGCCTCACACGTTTACAAGAAATCTATGGCATGGGAATCCGCATGATGACATTCACCTGGAATTACCCCAACAGTCTGGGATATCCGGCAGAACCCGCTCCTTTCACTGCACTCATAAAACCGTTTACCGGCTGCGAAGACAATACCAGTCTGCGCTCTCTTAAAAATGCTTACCAAACCGCCTATTCACGAACGGAAAAAGGACTAACCAGTCTTGGCATTGAATTTCTTGCAGAAATGGAACGTCTCGGTATCATTCCCGATGTATCCCATCTCTCTGACGAAGGCATCCGCGACGTATGCCGCTTTGCCACAAAGCCTTTCTGCGCCAGCCATTCCAATACCCGCAGCCTCTGCGGACGTGGAAGAAATCTGCCTGACAATCTGATTCGCGCTATTTCAGAAAAAGGCGGCATTATCGGCGTCAACTTTTACGGCCCTTTCCTCTCCGATACGCCAAATGGACATGATATCTTCTTTAGCTACATCAAAAACATTGCGCAACATATTTGTCATATTTCGGACATTGGCGGCATATACTGTATAGGTCTCGGTTCCGATTTTGACGGCATCGACGACAACCTGGAACTCGAAAATTGCAGCAAGATGGAATTATTGGTGCATGAATTGCAAAAATGGGGATTTCACACAAGTGAAATAGAACAGATTTTTCATAAAAATGTGCTGAATTTCTATCAGGAATTATTAAAATAATATGCAGCGCTTTACGAATAAAATATCCATGCAAGCATGTCTATTTTCCTAAGTGCCCTTCGGGTGCATTGCTTGCGGGAATAAAGTAAAAATTATTGTAGGTGATTAGCATATAGAGAGAGGAGTTATCATGCAGCAAGCGATTGTCATTACCCCCAAAGCAACCCTTTATGAATCCCTTATTATAAAAAATCAATGCCTTGCCGGGCAAAGTGTCTCTGATGAATTATTGTCCGGCTGGTTACTGACCATCACAGAATGTCGCGGCGACTTCCTCAAAGTTACCACGCATTACGGTTACAGTGGATGGCTAAGGACAAGCGATGTACATAAAATATCCCCGGAAGAATACGGCATGTGGAATATCCGTTCAGGCTCCCTGCTCCTCCTCACCCAACGGCTCACAGATGTTTTAGCAGCCCCAAAAGTACAAGCCCCCATCGTGACGACGCTTTTCATGGGCAGTACCGTAATTCCCTGCGGCAGCAGAAAAGACGGCTGGCAGAAAATCAAGCTGGCGGACGATACTATGGGCTATGTGCCAGCGATTGCCCTGGCCGCTTCCCAATCACTGACGGACACTGAGATAGAACTACGCTCCGTTATCATCAACTATGCTCTGTCCTACCTCGGCACACAATACCGCTGGGGCGGCAAGACGCATGAAGGCATCGACTGTTCGGGACTCACATTTATGAGCTATTTTATGTGCGGCATCCTCATTTACCGTGACGCCGCCATCAAAAGTGGATATCCGGTGCGTGAGATTCCCCGCTCCCAGATGAAACCCGCAGACCTTTTATATTTCCCAGGGCACGTCGCGCTCTACCTGGGCAACAACAAGTACATCCACGCCACCGGCAACTTAAACAGCTTTGGCTGCGTCATCAACAGCCTTAACCCACAGGACACGGACTACCGGGCAGATTTGGCAGAAAGCCTGTATGCTGTGGGAAGCGTATTCTGCTAATATACAGTGTTTTTCTTCTACTCCTCAAACAGCGGCGTAGAGAAATAGCGTTCCGCTGTATCCGGCAGTATCGTAACCACCGTCTTGCCCTTTCCCAGCTTTTTCGCTAACTTGATTGCCGCTGCCACATTCGTTCCGCTGGAAATGCCACACATAATCCCCTCGCGGGAAGCAAGCAGTTTGGAGGTGTTCAACGCCTCCTCGTCTGTGATAATGCAGACGTCATCATAGATTTCCTGGTTGAGAATTTCAGGAATCAGGCCGTCGCCGATGCCCATCTGCAAATGTGTGCCAATAGAACCTCCAGACAAAATTGCCGCGTGTTCAGGCTCCACTGCCCAGATTACCATGCTGGGATTCTTCTCTCTCAGCGTCTCCCCGACGCCGGTAATCGTCCCGCCTGTACCGATACCAGAACAAAATCCATGAATTGGCCCGTCTATCTGCTCTAATATTTCCAAACCGGTCTGAATCTTATGTACTGCGGGATTCGCCGGATTTTCAAACTGCTGGGGCACAAATACCCGGGTATCCTCCTTCGCCATGCGCAACGCCGTCTGTAAACATTCCTCAATGCAGGCGCCAATATTACCAGCGTCATGAATTAAGATAACCTCCGCGCCATAATGTTCTACCAGCTTGCGCCGTTCTTCACTGACGGAATCCGGCATAATGATTTTCGTTTCATACCCATACACGGCGCCCACCAATGCAAGACCGATTCCCTGGTTCCCGCTGGTCGGCTCAACAATTATCGTATCATCTTTTATCAGACCCTGTGCCTGCGCTTCCCGAATCATATTGTAGGCCGTCCTCGTCTTGATGGAACCGCCGACATTTAACCCTTCAAATTTGACAAGGATTTGTGCACTTTCCGCCTCTGCCATATGATTTAGACGGATTAACGGTGTGTTTCCCATTGCTTCTAAAATATTTTGATATACCATAACCACACTGCTTTCTATAATTTTATTTAATGAAAAAGATTATTCCCTATTGTGGATCGGGTGTCAAAAGGGCGCATCAAACCAAGATATTTTCTCGTTCCAAAGGTCTTGCCGCTTATGCGGCAAAGACAGAATGCACAAAAATTATCCTGGGAAGCTAGCTTCCCAGAGTGATTTTTGTGCATATTGTTTGCATTGCTTTGCAATGCAAACCTTTGGAACGGATGAAAACCTTATAAATTACTTGATGCGACAGCCTCATGAGTGTAACGCCAAAGGCGCTTTCGCACCCGAATCCTATTGTGCAAATGCTCACCTTATTTTATAAGATTCAAACCCACACATATTGAAAAATAGCAGCAACCATGTGGTCGCTGCCGTTTAGTTGCGGGAGCAGGATTTGAACCTGCGACCTTCGGGTTATGAGCCCGACGAGCTTCCAGACTGC
>CAJUTD010000130.1 GCA_910589635.1 uncultured Lachnospiraceae bacterium
TTCCCACAGGCAATGAGGAAAATGGGGCTGTTGCACGAAGCAATCAAACGTCAAAACCCGCAAAAGTACACAAATACTGAGCTTTTGCGGGTTCTCTTCTACTGAAAATTTATACTCACATCACGAGCATTGCATCTCCAAAACTAAAAAAACGGTATTTTTCTTTTACGGCTTCCTCATAGGCATGGAGCACCTTTTCCCTTCCTGCTAACGCTGATACCAACATTACCAGCGTGGACTCCGGCAGATGGAAATTTGTAATCAGCGCGTCCAAAACCTGGAACTGATACCCCGGATAAATAAATATATCTGTCCATCCCCGGCAGGGCTTCACCCATATTTCAGATAATTCCCGGCCAGACAATTTCTCATCCGGTAAATCCAGGCTCTCCTGTTTCACTTTGGCGGCAACAGATTCCACAGTACGGCAGCTTGTCGTTCCTACACAAATTACCCTGCCGCCCCTTCGTTTTGTATCATTGATGATTTCTGCCGCCTTCTCATCGAGTTCGTAATACTCAGAATGCATATGGTGCTCCTGAACATTTTCCACCTTCACCGGCCGAAATGTTCCAAGCCCCACATGCAATGTCACTTCCGCGATACGGATTCCTTTGGCGCGGATTTTCTCTAACAGTTCCGGTGTAAAATGAAGCCCGGCAGTGGGCGCCGCCGCAGAACCGTCGTATTTCGCATAGACTGTCTGGTAACGGCTCTTATCTTTGAGTTGATGGGTGATATAAGGCGGCAGGGGCATCTGCCCCAGACGGTCTAAAATTTCTTCAAAGACACCCTCATAAGTAAACTGAATGAGCCGGTTTCCATCTTCCACAACATCGGTAACCTCCCCGATAAGTAATCCATCGCCAAAAAGGATGCGGGTGCCTGGCTTTGCCTTCTTACCGGGTTTTACCAAGGTCTCCCAGACATCGTTTTCCCTGCGCTTTAATAAAAGGATTTCTATCTTTGCCTGCGTACCTTCCTTCTCACCAAACAACCGGGCTGGGATTACCTTCGTATTATTGATTACCAGGCAATCCTCGGGATTCAAATAATCCACAATATCTGCAAAATGCCGATGCTCAATCTCACCGCTTACCCGGTTAAGCGCCAACAGCCGGGAACCGGAGCGGTCTTCAAGCGGATCCTGTGCAATCAATTCTTTCGGGAGATCATAATAAAAATCTTTTACATTCATAATTATCCTTACTTCCTGAGCTCAATCCCCATTGCTTCCAACGATTTCAAAATCTTATCCATGGCGGGCGCATAATCGGCTTCCTCCAAGGTCTTGTCTTTCGCGCGGAATGTCAGGGAATAAGCCAAAGACTTAAAGCCGGCTTTAATTTGCGCGCCCTCATAAATGTCAAACAGCGCATAACTCTCCAAATATTGTCCGCCCTTAGCGTCAAATACCTTTTCCACTTCTCCGGCAAGAATTTCCTTGGGCATTACCATGCTGATATCCCTGCTCACCGCCGGGAACCGTGCAATTCCCTGGTATTTGCGGTCAAAACTTGCCAACTCGACAACCTGGGGCATATCTATAACTGCCACATAGACGCGCTCCTTAATAGAATAATTGTCGGCAACCTGAGGATGAATTTCTCCCAGATAACCTACTACCCTGCCGTCATAGATAACATTTGCCTGTCTTCCCGGATGCAGGAAAGGTTTTCCCGCCTTGGGGTCATATGTTTCTTTGCCGTGCAGCCCTGCTTTGTCAAAGAACTCCTCCACTACGCCTTTCATGGTATAGAAATCACCTTCTCCATACATACCAAGCGTAAACTGCATCCGTTCTTCGGGCAATTCCGTCACTGGCGTCTGTTTGGGCAGGTAGATATTTCCCAACTCATAAAGACGCACATCTTTATTTCTGCGATTGTAATTGGTGGAAAGCGAAGTCAGCATGCCGTTTAAGGAAATGGTGCGCATAATACTGAAATCTTCCCCCAGCGGATTGGAAATCACGACCGTTTTGCGCAGCTCGCTGTCCTGCGGAATCAGCAGTTTATCAAATACTTTCGGACTCTCAAAGGAATAGGACATACCCTGGCTGAATCCACAGAATTCTGCCGTGTCCCTTGCCACAGCTTCCACACGCAGCTTAAACGATAATTTGCCGGTGGTTGCCTCGCCGCTTGGCAGAGAAGTCGGAATATTGTCATAGCCATAGAACCTTGCCACTTCCTCCGCCATATCGGCAAGACATTCCAAATCCTGCCGCCAGGAAGGTACAATTACCTCGTCCTTTTCATCATCATAGCCCAAATCTATCTTCTTGAAATAGCCAATCATGTCCTCCTTGGAAATTTCCGTACCTAGGAGCGCATTGACCTTCTTATCGTCAAAAGGAATCCTTCTGCCCTCTTTCACTTTACCATAAACGTCCACAACTCCGCCAACGACATCGCCAGCGCCCAACTCTTCAATCAACTGGCAGGCACGATTAATGGCGTCAATCGCATTATTGGGGTCTAATCCCTTTTCAAATTTACCGGACGCATCGGTACGAAGCCCGACCTTCTTGCTGGAAAGACGGATATTGGTGCCATCGAAACATGCCGCTTCAAAAAGCATCGTCTGAACATGATCGGTAATCATGGAGTTCTCGCCGCCCATGATACCTGCAATGCCGACTGCTTTCTCCCCGTCGCAAATCATCAGCACAGTATCATCCATCGTGCGCTCCTGTCCATCCAAAGTCACGAATTTCTCGCCTTTATCTGCACGGCGCACGACAATCTCCTTGCCGGCAATCGTGTCCAAATCATAGGCATGCATCGGCTGTCCATATTCCTCCATCACATAATTTGTGATATCTACAATATTATTGATGGGACGGATGCCCTGTGACGCAAGACGTCGCTGCATCCATTTCGGCGAGGGAGCAATCTTGATATTTTTGACCACCCTTGCGCAGTACCTTGGACAAAGCTCTGTATCTTTGACTGTGACCTTAATGTAATCGTTGACGTCTTCGTTGTTTCCTGTCTCCGTTACAACCGGAGGCACAAACTCTTTGCCAAAAGTTGCCGCCGCTTCCCTTGCCAATCCCAGCACGCCGAAACAATCAACGCGATTAGAGGTAATCTCATACTCGAAAACCACATCGTCAAGTCCTAACGCTTTGATTGCGCTCTCTCCTACCTTGACGTCATCCTCGAAGATATAAATGCCATCCTCCGGTGATTCCGGGTACATTTCCCTGGTAGAGCCAAGCTCTTCAATAGAGCACATCATACCGTTGGAAGGCACGCCTCTGAGCTTCCCTTTCTTAATTTTGATGCCGCCTGGCGTCTTCTTGCCGTCGTGTCCGCCTGCTACGCGTCCGCCATCCAGTACAACAGGCACTTTCTGCCCTTCTTTGACATTCGGCGCGCCAGTGACAATTTGAATGTCCTCGCCGCTCCCCACATTTACCTGGCATACCACGAGCTTATCTGCATCAGGGTGTTTCTCTATCTTTGTAATCTGCCCCACTACGATTTTATCTAAATCTGCATCCAACTCCTCAAAACCCTCTACCTTAGAGCCTGAGAGCGTCATTGCATCCGTATATTCCTGTGCTGTCACATCTAAATCCGGAACGTACGCTTTAATCCATGATAATGATGTATTCATACTTTCTTTCATCCTTTCTATTTTTTACAGTTCCACAGGCAATTGCGACATATGTTGATAAGAGAATTTCATGCGCAATTCCCACAAAATCACTTGCAAATTTTCACAATACAACAGCTCGCTTAAAATTGCTTTAAGAAACGGTCGTCATTTTCATACAACAAGCGCATATCATCAATCTCATACTTGAGCAATGCGATACGCTCTAAGCCTACGCCAAACGCAAAACCTGTATATTCATCGGGGTCGATGCCGCTCATTTTAAGCACACGCGGATGCACCATACCACAGCCTAAAATCTCAATCCAGCCAGAACCCTTACAGAACCGGCAGCCTTTGCCACCGCATTTGAAACAAGTCACATCGACCTCTGCGCTCGGTTCCGTAAATGGGAAGTGATGGGGACGGAATTTTACCTTTGTGTCCTCACCGAACAGCTCTTTGGCAAACTCAGCCAGCGTTCCTTTTAAATCTGCAAACGTAATATTTTTATCAATTACCAACCCTTCAATCTGGTGAAAGGACGGGGAATGTGTAGCGTCAACTTCGTCAGAACGGAACACACGCCCTGGTGCAATCATACGGATTGGCAGTTTGCCCTTCTCCATCTCGCGCACCTGCACCGGCGACGTCTGCGTGCGCAGCACAATCTCATCATTAATATAAAACGTGTCCTGCTCATCCTTTGCCGGATGGTTCGCCGGAATATTCAAAGCCTCAAAGTTATAGTAGTCATATTCTACCTCTGGGCCTTCCACCACCTCATAACCCATACCGATAAAAATATTTTCCACTTCTTCCAAGGCTATCGTGTTGGGATGGCGGTGTCCCACTTTATTCTTCTTGGCGGGAAGCGTCACATCAATGACCTCCTGCTTTAACCTTAAATCACGCTCAGCCGCCTCTAATTTCGATTTCGTCTCCTCGATAAGCTTCTCAATGCTCTCTCTCGTCTCATTCACAAGCTGGCCGACCATGGGACGCTCCTCCGGCAGCACATCTTTCATACCTTTGAGTACTGCAGTCAATTCACCTTTTTTGCCCAGGAATGCAACTCTTACATCATTTAGTTTCGCGAGCCCATCAGAATTTTGAATCTCGCGCATTGCATTCGCTTTAATCTGTTCTAATTTTTCTTTCATGATTTCCTCCATTTCTTTTTTACATTTCGCGTTTCCGCGTGACAAGGTCTTTCCTAATAGAATAAAAAATCCCTATGCTGCCATAGCATAGGGACGAAGTCTTCCGCGGTACCACCCAAATTCCTGAAAATCATTGATTTTCAGGCACTCACTCTTGCGTAACGTGCAAAAACGTCATATCCTACTTAGTTCCTCGTAACATTCATGTTCAGATATGCGGCTTAGGTGGGAAATTCGATCACTGTCTTTTCTAAGAGGACTTGCAGCCGATGATCCTCTCTCTCTGTGAGCAGTACAGTTCTCTACTAATGTACAGATAATTAATGTTCTCTCTCATCAATCAACCGGTACATAGACACCTTCATTGCCTTTGGTTATTATTCGGGTATTATTCTATCATTTGTTTATATAAACTGCAAGTGTTTTTTTCAATTTGCACGAAAATCACTCTGGGGCTGTCGCACTAACATAAATTATTAGCCATATATTCATTCAAAAGGGGCTGTCGCACTAATATATTTACTCGTTCAAAAGGTCTTGCCGCTCATGCGGC
>CAJUTD010000131.1 GCA_910589635.1 uncultured Lachnospiraceae bacterium
GCACAAGCGAAGCATATGTAACAATGACGGAAAATAGCGTTGTTATGCGGAAACCAAACGCCCCAGGCATATGCCTGGGGCGTCGCGTTGTTTAGTTATGCCCGGTGCTTTCGATTATCCAGCCGCCTTTTCTTTTTCCGCCAGCCTTGCAAGATATGCCGCCAATTGTTCTTCCAGAGCCGCCTCCAGATTATCCCTCCAACTCATTGCGACGGTAAATCCCTCCCTGGCCTGGGAGGGTGATAGTGACTTCACTCCCAATTAAAAACGGCGATTTTGCATCTCCGGCAGCGTTATTTTTGAAAGAAGGAGGAAATATATTCCAATCTCTTCTCAAAATTCAATATTCCCATATAAAGCAAAATATTTATCTGTTTTCTCCTTTATAAAGTTCTCGTTTTTTGCCTGCATCTTTTTCCCCTACACAAGGTTCCGTATTGATGAAGTTTTGAGTATTACCCTTGACAGTTACAACGCAACGGATCGTATCGTCCAGCCAACAAGATCCAAAGGCCGAGCTAATGCAAATAGGAAAAGCAACTCCCTGCGAGTTGTTGCGCTTCCTGAGAAAACCTGTAATATCATTGATAGATACATCCAAACCGAACGGGCAACTGCTGAAACGGAGAGTGGACGAATCAGTCAATACCTATTTATTAATCTAAATTCTGGTAAGGCTCAGGGCACCCCTCTCCGTTATCACAATTATCTAAAGATTTTAAAGCGCTGTGCGGAACGCGCTGGTCTTGATCCAAGCAAGATACGAACACACAATGGAAGAAGTACTAAGGCTATGGAGTTTTTGGAGCACCAAGCTCTACACCCAGAGGACAGTATCACAGATGGAATTATTATGGAAAGCTTCGGATGGAGAAGTTTCTCTTCTATTGACCACTACCGCAACCATAATAATCAGATTATAGCGAAATCAGTGATGGAAAAGTTGCATAAGGGAGATGAATATGAGGGGTAAAACAGAACCATTAACTGATATGCATCGACAGGCCATTCAAATTGCCATGCAAAACGCTCAAAGTCTGGCAGATATAACAAGAAGAACTGGAGTTACAAAGGTTGTCAATTACTTGTTGGCGGACAAACCTGCCTTAGAACAATACCTGTCTGTAATGGCCGCCAAATTTACTTATAGAAGGCAGCAAATATCCCATAGTGCGCTAATCCTGTCAATCTTTCATTATGAGATGGCCTCGCTATCACTATATGAAGAGGGATTTAGAATAGCTCTGATTGATATAGTAGAAAAAGAGCGAGAAATTCAGCGTTGCAAATTTATTGCAGAAAATAACCTTCAAATCAATATTCGAACCGATGTGTGGAGACTATACGAGTTGCATGGCCAGATCCTACGGTTGAAAACCGTTGATTTTACGAAGATAAGCCAACCTTCGCTACGCTATGAAATAAAGTTTTACCTTAAATATACTTTTGAAAGCAGAGGAAAAATTAATATTCCGCTCTTCTGCTGTCAATGCTTGGCCCTAAACACATTGGTAGAAAACAATCCAAATATCAAATTTTTTGCGGATATTACAGAGACGGACGCCAAGATGCTGGTTATATCTCTTGAAAGAACGACTAAAGATGACGGTACACCGCTATCGCAATACTATATATCCAGAGCAGTAAACAGCATCAGACGAGTTGTTGATTATTTAATAAGGGACTTCCGTGATAGCAAGCTTAAAGCTCCCAAGCCATATATGAATCCATTTACAATAATTTCCTTCCACAATTTGCGACAATATAATGCTCCTACAACAATAATTCCTGAAGAGGTAGTTGAACAGTTAGATCAATGCTCAAAGGAGCTACCCCCTCTCCATAAACTGTTATACGACATATTCTCAAATACTGGTCTACGACTCAAAGAAGTGTTCTTTTTAGAGGAAGATTGTATTGAAACATCCCGGTATCCTGGTATATTCCAGTTGAAATTCAAGCCTCATAAGGTTCTCACATCAAGGCGTAGACACGGTGCTGGTGATTATCACAGGATTATGATACCGCAAAGCTTAGCAGATGAATTGTCTGCGCATATCTCTGCCACGCAAATCAGAAGACAAACAGTCGAATCTCCGTATATCTTTCTGAGTGAGAGACTGGGGTATGCTACGACAGTTATGGATTCCCAACCGTTTATCAAAAGCGTACGATATCTTATCAAAAAACACAATATCTGCGACGAGGATGGCAAGTTGTGGCACTTTACCAGTAGACAATTCCGAAAAACCATTGCGGTCAAATTGATTGAAAATGGAGCCACAACAGCAGAACTGGCATATTGGCTCGGACATCTTTGCAGTGATACAGCAGCAAAATATTATGCTGAAGTGCGGAAGATGAAACTGGCCGAACTCAATACACGCTTCTTTTTAGAGAAATTTGAATTGATTATTTCAAATGAGCAGTTGGAGAATTACACTGAGGAAGAGCGGAAACTGCTCTATGCTGACTTTAGGTTGGAACAGCGGCGAGTAGAATTTGGGTTCTGTATGATTAAAGCAGCAGATGGTCCCTGTCAGAATAGAAACAGCCTCTATAACTGCATCAATTGCCGGAATTTATGTACGGGGAAGCAGTACCTCCCATATTGGTTAGAACTTCTAGAACAGCAAAAGCTTGTCGTTGAAAAGCTAATTTCAACTTATATGGCCGAAGGTATCTCAGATTACACAAACTATACCGAATACAGGCAAGAATTTCGTCTGCTCAACGGATATGGAAACATTGTGAAAGCAATCCAGGAAGGAGGAAATGTTCTATGAATAGTGCCGTTGTAGCAGAAACTTTCAGCAACGATAAAAAGTCAGAATACATTAGGTTTGCGGAGAAATTAGGGGCGGATGTGTGTTTTACATCAGATAAATGGATCTGTGACACCTTGCGGCGTTCTCCAGCTGAAAAAACTGGAATATACACATTATATTTCGGCAGGATACCCGCCCTGCATAAGGACACCGTCAAATATTTTGCAATTATCAGCCTTGTGCAGAACAAATCGATAGCAACTGTAAAGACATATATTGGGGATCTTATTCGATTCTTTGATTTTTGGACAGGCTACAAGGAGGATAATGCATTATGCACCTGCAATGAGTTTGCAGCTGCTGACTTTTATCAGCATCTTGAAAGCCGGGAACTTGCGGAAGCCACAAATATTGGAATATGGTCCTCTATGAGCACATTTTTCAAAACAATGAATGGTTGGGATAACAAGCATTTTAAAAATCCATTTTCAATATCTCCGTATTGCCGCCAGAGGAAATACTATGAAAAATACATTCCGGAGGATGTGGTTAATCAGCTCGACCACATATTTAAAAAAGATGAGATAGACCTTTACCTTCGCTGTGTCTATTGGATTCTTAGATTAATCCCATCGCGCATTAGTGAAGTTGTAGGAATGCCAATTGAATGTTTAAAGAGATTTGATGGGAAATATGTCCTGTTTATCCCCACATGGAAACAGAACGGTGGATGGCGTCGGCCAATTACACGAAGTATCCACCTGGAGGAGAAGGGGATAGCGGCTTACCTTATCAGGCTTATTAAGGAGCAGCAAGAGGCCGCCCGACAACTACAAGAATATATGCCAGATAACAAACAAGGTGCATTGTTTACTTATCGTCAACGTAACCTTTTTCGAAGAGAAAAGCCGTATTATACAAGGTTATGTTTTGTGGCTACACGCGACACTGTCCGAACCAGATTTCAGGTTATTTGTACGAGGTATGGAGTCCGAGATCAAAATGGTAATCCATATAAAGTAACAACTCACCAATTCCGCCACAATGGAATCACTGATCGGCTGGCTGCTGGCTTTACTGCTGCCCAAATCGCAGATATGACCGGGTACCATGGTGATGCCATGATCTATAACGCCTATGCCCATCTTGACTTGAAACCGGAAACAATCATAGAGAAACAGAAATTCGTTTCCGGAAAACCTGGCAGCCACGATGAACGATATATTCTCTTTGGCGGCAGAATACTGAATATGAACGAACAATTGGAAAAGAGGCTACTAAAAAACTTGCGGGCACATAGAGTACGAGGTGGGATTTGTAGTGATATCACTGGTTGTAAAAGTGACATGTGGAACTGCTTGGAGTGCAAATTCTTTGTACCTGATGCGGAACAAAGAGATTATTATATTGAACAAATTGCGCTATGGAAAGCAAAGCAGGAGAAATTCCGCGAATTCCCTCTTATTCGGGAAAATGCAGAACGCAACGTTAAACTGTTTGAATGCGTATTAAAGAAGATAGATAAGGATGTAATTCCATGACAAAGAAGAAACTTCCCCAGCCCCTTGTTGAGAAGCAGGAGCAGACACGAAACAATACCATAGAAATTGTGACTAGTGCCATAGTTGAATTGGAGGCCCAAGGCTATAGTATAAAGATCCGGGATCTCATGGAAGTTACTGGCCTATCAAGATCGGTTTTTGCCAAACCACATATCCGTAAGGTGTTAGTGGAATATGGTATTTCAAAGCCTGCTTGGGTTGAATCTCCAACCACATCGAAAAGAAAACCACGTGACATCACTACTCTGCTTGCAGAGAAGGATGGATATATCCAGCGATTACTCACCGAAAATGAGTAGATGAAATATGAAATCGAACTTCTTCGCGGAAAAATTCATTTGCTTATGCATAAAGTAGCCGCAGCCAGTGACGATATCTATTAGCAAAACTTTCCCTTTGCAATTAACACGATTGGATTTTAATGAATCCAGTCGTGTTTTTTGATTATAGGCGCAAAACAACTGCAACACAGCTGTTTGCGTTATAAAGTTTTTCAAATGAAAGGATGAATGAATCATGTCAACAGAAAGGGTAAGAAATACTGGCGGAAATAATCTCCCCCTGGTTTCCGTGCCGCCGGAGACCTTCTGCATTCTGGGCAACACCGTGGACTGCGCTCCTGAGAACGGCGGTCACGGCCTTGGCGTTCAGGAGGAGCTGTCGTTTACCCTGACCTCTGAGTACCGGCACGCCGTCTTTACCCGGCAGCGATCAGATCGTTTCCAGGAAGGCGATGCTGCCTCCACCGAAAGCGCCCAGCAGGATAAAGACGCCACGGATCTCATTTATCAGGCGGCAAAGCGGGCCGCCTTAGAGGCATTCGCTCAAACACGCGCCGGAGCGCTGCCGAAACTCATAAGAAGGCTTACGCCGGCAGAATGCGAACGGCTCCAGGGCTTATGTTGAGAAAGTAATAATGTAAAGTTTATCTCCAAACTTCGATCAT
>CAJUTD010000132.1 GCA_910589635.1 uncultured Lachnospiraceae bacterium
AACCAACTTAGTCTTTTTAATCATTTGGCAAAACTCTCGGTTGCTGTTAGTACGCACAAAAAGATTGAGAATACTTTCCACGGCTTCATCCGCCCTCATGCCGTTGATGGCACGCCGCATTATCTCCACTGCCTCCTGCTCATCACGGTTCAACAGCAAATCTTCCCTCCGCGTCCCGGATTTAGTAATATCAACTGCCGGGAAAATACGGCGTTCAGAAAGCTTGCGGTCCAGAATCAACTCCATATTGCCTGTCCCCTTAAATTCCTCATAGATTACATCATCCATGCGACTTCCAGTATCTACCAACGCAGTAGCCAGGATTGTGATACTTCCTCCTTCACGCATATTCCTAGCTGCTCCAAAGAAACGTTTCGGCATATGTAACGCCGCCGGGTCAATACCACCGGATAACGTTCTACCACTCGGCGGAACAATCAAATTATACGCCCGCGCCAGACGTGTGATACTATCTAAGAGAATCATAACGTCCTTCTTGTGCTCTACCAAACGCCTTGCACGCTCTATAACCATCTCAGATACACGCTTATGGTGCTCTGGGAGCTCATCAAACGTAGAATAAATAACTTCTACATTCTTCCCCTCAATCGCTTCCTTAATATCAGTAACTTCCTCCGGGCGCTCATCTATAAGGAGAATGATCAGGTGCATCTGAGGGTTATTCCTGGTTACTGCCTTTGCAACCTGTTTCAACAATGTAGTCTTTCCCGCCTTCGGCGGCGACACAATCATCCCTCTCTGTCCCTTGCCGATCGGTGAGACTACATCCATGATACGCATGGCGACCGCAGTCCTCTCCGTCTCAAGACGAATACGCTCATTGGGAAAAATCGGCGTAAGGTCTTCAAAATTTGGACGGCGCAATATCTCAGATGGATGGCAGCCGTTGATGCTGCGGATATATAAAAGAGCGCTGAACTTCTCCTGCTGCGTCTTCACTCTGGTATTCCCCTGTACAATGTCACCTGTTTTCAAGCCAAATTTGCGAATCTGTGATGGGGAAACATACACGTCATTCTCCCCCGGAAGGTAGTTCTCACACCGGATAAAACCGTACCCATCCGGCATAACCTCCAAAATTCCATGTGCGCTGATTCCGCTGTCAAGTTCGGGATTATCAATCTCAATACCATCTGCCGTGATGATTTTAGCGGGCCTGCGTTCCTGCCGCTCACCATATTCTGCGCGTTCATTTTTAACAAATCTATCACTATGTTCGCTGCGGACGTCTTTTGTCTGTATATTTCTCGAATCCTGGGGCTGTTTGTCTTCGCTTTTTCCTGTAGCTTTTCCAGCGGATTTGTCCAAGCTTCTCCCTGACGCCCTCCCAACAGTTTTGTCCACACTTCTCACAGTTGTCTTTTCATCTGTCCCAGATGCCTTCTCTTTCCCTTTTTCCGTTTCCTTATCTGCCGCTTTCTCTCCTGCCCTGCTTACATCTTTCTCTTCTGTCTCTCCCACAGCGTCCTCTTTCAACGCAGCCTTTTTATCTTCTTCGAGCATCAGCTCTACCAGTTCTTTTTTCTTCAAACCGGAAAGATGCTTCAATCCCCTTGCCTTCGCTACATCCCTCAAAACTGCCACAGATAAACTCTCATATTTTTCTCTCATACATTTCTCCTTTTATCATCATAATTGGGAATCTATGTCAGAGCAGACAACGACTTCAGGCACAGAAATTGTGCCTCTGTAATGGGTTCATTATACACTATCTTTTTCTAAATAGGAAGTCCTTTTTTCTTGATTTGAATTTTTTTTCATGCTATGATGTAACTATTCAGTTGTAACATGAAATTTACAGTTCTTTAAACAGCAATCTTGAAATTCCTTAAATAATCACAAATAGAAAACTAAAGGAGCGATATGCAATGACTACACAGGAAAAAGCAATTTTTTTACATAAAGAATGGAACGGTAAACTTGAGACCGTGGCAAAATCCCCGGTTACGACACGCGAGGATTTAGCCATCGCCTACACACCCGGCGTGGCGGAACCATGTAAACTCATTGCCGAGAATCCCGCCGACGCTTACGTCTACACAATGAAATCTAACACAGTCGCCGTCGTCTCTGACGGAAGCGCCGTGCTTGGCCTGGGCAACATCGGTCCTTACGCCGCAATGCCGGTTATGGAAGGTAAATGCGTGCTTTTCAAAGAATTCGGCGGCGTCAATGCCGTCCCCATCTGCCTGGACACCCAGGACACGGAAGAGATTATCAAAACCATTATACATCTGGCACCCGGCTTTGGCGGTATCAACCTGGAAGACATCTCTGCTCCCCGCTGTTTTGAGATTGAAGAACGGCTCAAAGAAACGCTTTCCATCCCGGTTTTCCATGACGATCAGCATGGAACGGCTATTGTGGTGCTTGCCGGTATCATCAATGCACTGAAAGTTGTTGGCAAGCAAAAAGAAAATTGTCAGGTAGTCGTAAACGGCGCAGGTTCTGCTGGAATCGCCATTACGAAACTACTGCTCACCTACGGATTCCCCCATGTAACGATGTGCGACCGCTTAGGGATAATCAGCGAAGAATACCCTGACTTGAACTGGATGCAGCAAAAGATGACCACACTGACGAATCTGGAACACAAAACCGGCACGCTTGCCGATGCCCTAAAAGGCGCAGACATTTTCGTGGGCGTCTCCGCACCTGGAATCGTGACTGCCGACATGGTCTCCTCCATGAATAAGGACGCCATTCTGTTTGCCATGGCTAATCCGGTCCCGGAAATTATGCCGGATATAGCAAAGGCAGCCGGTGCAAGAGTTGTAGGCACCGGGCGCAGCGACTTCCCCAACCAGGTCAACAATGTCGTAGCATTCCCCGGTATTTTCAAGGGCGCTTTAGAGGGTCGTGCACGGCAGATTACAGAGGAAATGAAACTGGCTGCCGCCAAAGCCATCGCCGAGCTTGTACCGGAAGAGCAGCTTGATGAAGATTTTATCATGCCGGAAGCGTTTGACCCCAGAGTAGCACAGGCGGTAAGCACGGCGGTGAAATCCCATATACCAGGATAAAAACATGTGGAATCATAAACGCTATTATTCCATAGATTACTATCTAAAACAGACATTTGGCGAAAAAGTCTACCGTCTTGCCTTAAACGGCGGCATGACCTGCCCGAACAGGGACGGCACGTTAGGCTGGAGAGGATGTATTTTTTGCAGCTCGGCAGGCAGCGGCGACTTCGCCCAGCAAAGCGGCGAACCTATCGCAAACCAGCTTGCCGCCGCCAAAGAACAGATGCGTCAGAAACGAAACTGCCGAAAATTTATCGCTTATTTTCAGGCATTCACCAACACTTATGCCCCGGTAAGCTATCTGAGAAAAATTTTCATGGAGGCAATCAGCGACCCCGACGTTGTAATCCTATCTATTGCCACACGGCCTGACTGCCTGTCACCGGAAATTTTAACGCTTTTAGCTGAGCTCAACCAAATCAAACCTGTCTGGATAGAACTTGGCCTACAGACCATCCACCCGGACACCAGCCGTTTCATCCGCAGCGGTTTTACACTGAATTGTTTTCACGAAGCTATTAATGATCTTGCCCGTTATGGCATCCCTGTTATTGTCCATGTAATACTGGGGCTTCCGGGCGAGACAAAGGCACAGATGAAAGAAACAGTGCGTCATGTTGGCAATTTAGGTATTTTCGGAATCAAACTACAGCTTTTGCACATTTTGTCAGATACAGATTTAGGTGCGTTGTACAAAGAGTCCCCCTTTCCTTTACTCTCCCAGGATGAATACTGCGAACTAATCGCCGACTGCATAGAGCAGCTGCCAGAAAACATCACCATTCACCGCCTGACCGGAGATGGACCGAAAGAATTATTAGTCGCCCCCCTGTGGAGCCGTGCCAAACGCAGTGTACTCAACCAGATAGAACAAACCATAAAAAAGCGCGACACATGGCAGGGAAAATACGCAGAAACGGACCATTTTACATCATTATAAACAAGAGACATGCCTCTTAACACAAGGAGTGATACTATGGCAGAAGCATCAACACAATACAAATTGATTGTACTCTACATGCTGGATCAGGTGGACTTTCCCCTGACGAACACCCAAATTTCCAACTTTATGCTCGATAAGGATTACACAACATATTTTACTGTACAAAAAGCAATTAGTGAATTGATTGATGCGGGATTAATGCGAACAGAATCCACATACAACAACACCCACTACTACATTACGCCTGCCGGCAGAGAGACACTCTCCTACTTCCCTGATAAAATTTCTGATGCTATCAAATCAGATGTTCTCAGCTATTTTGCAGAAAATCAAATGGAATTGCGGCAGGAAGTCTCCACAGTTGCAGATTATTATAAGACGACCGCCCAGGATTTTGCGGCGCACTGTCAACTCAAGGAGCGAAACCAAACGCTGATCGACCTGACCATCACTGTCAAATCCAAGGCTGAGGCTGAGGCCATCTGCTCAAACTGGAAATCCCAGCATGAAGATGTCTACGGTTATTTGATGGATTTATTGTTAAGATAAAAAATCAGCGGCCAAATGACCGCCGATAATCTACACTATCTATGTCTATATTCAACTTAATCCTCACTGGCTGAGCTGTCTTTCTCCAAAAAACGCATCTTATGTTTCTCGCCTGAAAGCTGCAAAGGCACATACCCTTGGGCAGTGTGGTACTTCTCACGATAACACTTCTGGCAGAGAGTCCCAAATGTAATTTCTGCCCCACACATATTACAATGAAGATTTACGATCTTCTCTTCCTGTTCCTTATATTCAATCCTTCCCTCTGCAATCCACTTCTTCACCAAAAGCCGCGGAATGTTAAAATGTTCTGCCACCTGGTATTCTGTCACATCCCTGGAGCGTATGTATTCCTTGACTTCTGAAAACAGATGGTTTTCCTGACAAGCCGGGCACAATTCCTCTTCGTATGTGTCCGGAAGGCTCCTGTGGCATATTGCACAAAATTTCATATTATCAAATAACGATGCCTGTTCCAATGTCTTCACCACTTTTCTTTATTTATACAATGATTATCGTCTTTTTTTCTTAACACTATAACCAAAAGTTCCTAAAATATCTTTCAAACCACAATAAACACCATGGGAATATACCATGGGTTCTGCTTGTTCTAAATGAAATTTGCCTGTTTGATCCATATAGGCTTCCGAAGCATGTACTGCTACAACCTCTGCCAGAAACATGTGGTGGGAGCCAAGCTCTATGCATTGGGTAACTTTGCATTCCAAATTA
>CAJUTD010000133.1 GCA_910589635.1 uncultured Lachnospiraceae bacterium
CCCATTCACGATGCGGGCGCTGTCTTCGGTGGCGCTGCCGCTCTCAAATTTTACTTTCACAATATCGAATGTGGCGTTGCCGACCTCCAAAGCCTCGGCATTAGCAACCTCATTTGCGGGAACCTCAAATGATTTTTTAAAGAACAAATCCTTCCCGTCGTATTTCTCTACCGTGTAATTTATTACTGAGGAACCGATTGTAATCTTAACTGTCTTGCCTTCATCTTCTTTGGCAAACTGGCATACCAGGGAATTGGATTTATTTTTGTCTACTTTCATATTGTACTGGAAATAACCGCCTGCCTGCGCCCTGCGCGTGCTTCCCAACCCGCTGACGCCGGTTTCAAAAACAGTCTTTTCTTCCTTCATCTGATGGGTAGCGTCGTTTTCATACTGCTGATACCCCGGCTGAATGGAATCGACAATGGCTTCTGCAAACCTTCCCTCTTCTTTCTCCGCAAGAATCTTCTCCTCCGCAGCATCCTCTGCGCTCTCAAAATACCAGTAGATACCGTAACGCTCCTCATTCAGCGTGTTAAAAGGCACAAATGTAAGCCCTTGCCCGCCAAATACAGATTCCGCATCTGTCCCGCGGATATGGAATTCCAGCTTCCCATCTGTCTTCTCCAGCTTGGAATTGATGTTCTCCATAAATTCTTTGGTGCTGTCCTTGCCTTGAATTGCAATGGTCTCTGTGCCGAGAACCTGTTTAATCGTCTTGCCATATGTCAGCTCAAGACGCACTTTCTCTCCTCCAACTACTTTGTATGCCGGCGCGCTCAGGTTAGCCCCTGCCCAGACGGTATCATTCCACTCTTCCGTTCCCAGCTTAGCTGCCAGAACCGTCGGGCCATACTTAAATGCATATACGGAAGTATTGTCCGGTAAACCGAATGCTTTTACTTCCATGGGATAAGTAAGTTCAACCTTATCATTATCGTTCCATGTCCTGTCTAGTACAAAATACTGATTTTCTACCTGATTTTCTGCCGCCTGCCCGTTCACCTTAACAGTTACATCACCGGCTGCCCAGTCTGGAACGCGCAGCTTTAATTTCGCCTGCACCGGCTGCGCATTATTTAATAAATTGACCGTGAATTCCGCCTTGTCACTCGCAGTCACGTCGCTGTTCTGTGTGAGCTTAATGTCCTTCTCTTTCCATACTACCTCAGACGCCACATACTGGTTGACCGTTAATGCATCCGAATCTTTAAAATAAATGCTGTCTCCCAGCTTCGTATAATTCTCCATACCAGTTCCGGTACAGCACCAGAACATATTAGTGGCAGGGTCGGAAGTTCCGAAAAACTTATAGTAACCGGTTGCCATCGGCGTAAAATAGGAAAATGCGCCTTCTTTATTGACAGCGCCCATAATCGCATTGCGCAAAGTATTTTCATAGTAATCTGCATACTTCCTATCGCCTGTAATCTTAAACAGTTCCTTGGAAAGCTTGAGCATATTGTGGGCGCAGCAGCTCTCGCAATTACACTGGGTTCTGGTTGCGTCCAATTCGTTGTCCCCGCGGAAATGCTCCATATCACTGGTTCCCCCTGTGATAAACGCATGTTTCTCAACTACCAGCGTCCAAAAATCCTGCGCATACTTGAGATAATCCGCTTCGTCAGCGTTTTCCACTTCCTTCAAAGCTACATAGCGGTTCAAAGCTCCCAGGAATTTAGGAATCGTTGTGTTGGCGTGCCTGCCTTTTAAGGTATCGCCGGAGCCGGACAAAATAACCCCATATAAATCCGGGTCATCAAATTTATGCGCCGCTTCCTTGTGTTCCGTTTTGTGGGTATATTTATACAAGTCATACATACAGTCATTCATTCCGCCGTATTCTGTATAAGAAACATTTTTCTGTTGCTGCAGCGACCACTTGCTCACGCGGTTATATACCCAGTCTCCCAAGTTAGAGGCTACTTCCAGCGCTTCCGTATTTCCTGTGTATTTGTATGTGTCCACAAGTCCCTGGATGGTCTTATGCAAATTGTACCAGGGAACCCAGGTTGAGCCCTGCGCATCTCCCTGCACAATATCAAACTGCAATTCCACATTATTGACGTCCCCTACATTCGCCCCGAACAAAAATCCTTCCTTGGAACCGCCGTAACTGCCGGCTGCATCCTGACATTCCTTTAACCCGGAAATAATCTCGCCGAGCTTTGCGTCCAACTGTGCATCCCCAGTCACCTTGATTGCCTGGGCTGCTGCCGTCAGGTAATGCCCAATACAATGGCCTGCCAAGAGCCCGTTCTCCCAGCCGTTATAGCGGACGGCTCCCTTCGTGTCGATGCCTGCATTTTCACGGAACCCAACCAACACGCGGTCAACGTCAAATTTGTTCAAAAATGCAACGTCCAAATCCTGCGCTCCTTTGTAATAACCGTCTGTCACAGACACCTCATCCAGCCCAAACTGCTGTTTTTTGTATGCTGTGTACTGATTTTCCTCCACAACAAAGGGCACACCTTTCAATACAGTAATTTTAAATTCCTTGGTGTCCGTCACTTCTTCGTACTGAATGGTTGCCGTCAACGTAACCTTTTTATCTGCATCAGTGGGACGCGTAACCTTACCCGTAGTCTTTACCACATTCTCATCCGAGCTGCTCCAGGTAATCGTGCTACCCTTTTTCCCCTTTGTGGGCAAGGAAATGCTGCCGGTAATCTTATCCATATCCTTGCCGGCAAACGGATTCAGAGCGCCGCAATCCGCGCTTACAATCTCCTCTGGGGTCAATACTTTCACATAAGTATTATACAACGCCCGAACCTGCTCTGCTGTCGCCGCCGCGCTATAAATCTCATACTGGTCTAAATCGAGCGTGGCATACCCGCCGCCATAACCGGGTGAATTGAATCCCAGATACTTATGGTCTGTATTATTTGCCTTAATTTTCGCCTCGCTGGCCGTCGGCGTGGATGGAACTACCTCTCCGTTCTTATAAAAAACAACCTTTCCATCCGCACTATTGTAAGTAATGGCAATGTGTACCCATTCGTCTACCGGGAAAAACTGCGCACGGTTGGTATTGATGGCATACTCCGTCAATTTCTCCGTTGCAGAACCTACAGATAACTTTAACGGCTGCGTATCGCTAAGACAGGAAAGATACCAGCCCTGTCCATCCCATTGGCCACTTGGTTTATTCCACATGATAATATGCTCGCCGGCAAGACTTTGGGTTGCTTTAAACCAGAATGATACCGTCATATTCTCCGGCTGCAGCTTCTCACTCGTCCCTAGATCAAGATAAGTATTTCCGTCCAGAGAAAGCGCAGAGTTTGACACCCCTTCTGCAAACTTTGCATCTTTCTGCTGCCCATCCTTACCATAAGCGGTTACTGGAATCTTGTTGTCTGAACTGTCCGCAACGTTATCGTCAAACTTGAGTTCCAGAACCTTTGCCGCAGACAGCGCGCCCATATCCGTCCCTGCGTCTCTGTCCGCAGCACTGGTGCACAGAGGCTCTGCGCAGCCCAGCAGCATGGCGCCTGCTAACAGCAAGCTGACTGTTTTTCTCCATAAAAATTTTTTCTTCATTGACACTCCTTCTCTCTTTAATATTATATGTTTCTATTGTATTGAATAACATGCCGAATTCCATCCCCAAAAACTATAGTTTTTTATGTACAATAATCAAATTTTCTATAGTTTTTAACATTTTCAGTAAATCTTTATGGCTATTATAGATAAAAAAATAGCGCAGATTACTCGATTTTTAGTAAAATCGAATATTCTGCACTATCATACCGATAGACCTCAGCGCAAAAAAAATCACTCCTTGTTTATGCATGGGGAATATTCGTAAATTCCGAAATCTCCCTGCTTATCGTCACTAAATCGCTGACACTCAAATCATGCACACATGTATGGCCTGTAATCCGCGCAAAGGTTTTGAGCTCTTGGCGTGTCACATTGAGGTAATTTGCCACCCGCTGCGCCGCCTGTTCCACCTTCAGACGTTCCCGCAGCTTAGGATCCTGTGTGGCGATGCCCACCGGGCAGTTGCCGGAACCGCAAATGCGGTACTGCTGGCAGGCAGCCGCAATCAAAGCCGCACTTGCCACAGCCACCGCATCTGCGCCCATAGCGAGCGCTTTCGCCACATCCGCCGACACGCGAAATCCCCCAGTAATCACAAGCGAAATATCAGAGCGCACCGCATCCAGGTATTTCCGCGCACGGTATAGAGCATAGACCGTTGGAACAGAAGTCGCCTCGCGCAAGAACAGGGGACTTGAACCGGTCGCCCCGCCTCTGCCGTCAATCGTAATGAAATCCGGCTCCGCATAAACACAGTACTCCAAATCCCTCTCAATGCGCCCGGCAGCAATTTTAATGCCAATCGGCCTTCCGTCCGAACGGCTGCGCAGCATACGCACCATGTCTTTTAAATCCTCCTTGGTATTAAGCTCTGGGAATTTGCTGGGGCTCTGCACATCCTCACCCTGCTTCTTTCCACGCAGTTCGGCAATCTCCGCCGTCACTTTCTCCCCTGGCAGATGCCCGCCCATGCCAGGCTTCGTTCCCTGTCCGATCTTGATTTCAATGGCGTCGGCGCCGCGCAAATTTTCATCTGTCACGCTGTACTTATTGGGGATATATTCAAATATGTACTTATAAGAAGCTTCCCGCTCCTGCGGCAGAATGCCGCCTTCGCCGCTGCACATCGCCGTCCTTGCCATCGCCGACCCTTGTGCCAATGCAACCTTAATTTCCCTCGACAATGCGCCAAAGGACATATGGGAAATATACACCGGGCTGTCAAGAATCATCGGCTTCTTGGCATGCTTGCCAATCACAGTCATCGTGCTGACCGGCGCATCCTCATCGAGAGGCGGCGGATTCAGCTGCGCTCCCAAAAGCAAAATATCATCCCAGGAGGGCATTGCCATCTTCGTGCCCATGGCTCCGCTGATTGTCTTGCCAGTCACCGCCATCTGGTGAATCTCTTCCATATATCGGCATGACGCATCATTGCGGTAAAGATTCTTGTCATAGCTCAATTCCATGGCTGAGACGTCCTCCTGTTCCTCAGCCTTTCCGCTGGCTAGATCCAGCGTGCTCACATTATCCCCCTCCAAAAACTCTTCCCGAAATTTCTCCTGCGGCTGATGGCAGACGGGGCACTCCTTTGGCGCGCTCTCTCCCTCGTGGATATATCCGCAGACGGTACA
>CAJUTD010000134.1 GCA_910589635.1 uncultured Lachnospiraceae bacterium
AAAATATACCAATTTATGCCACGATATGCTATGATAAGGCAGAAATCTATCTGCCGCAAAAATTCGTGAATGCGGCATAAATACAGCATTTTAAGGAGATTTAGAGCAATGATAAAAATACTATTCGTCTGCCACGGCAATATCTGCCGTTCACCAATGGCGGAATTTGTTCTAAAAGATATGGTACAAAAAGAAGGAATTGCAAATGAATTTTATATCGCCAGCGCAGCGACCAGCACCGAAGAAATCGGAAACCCGGTGCACCACGGAACCAGAAGCAAACTGGCGCAAGTCGGAATCTCTACTACTGGTAAATATGCGGTGCAGATGAAGCGCAGCGATTACCAAGAGTACGATTATATCATTGGCATGGATAGCTGGAATTACCGCAATATGCTTAGGATTGCCGGCAAAGACAAAGAAAAGAAAATCAGCCTTCTTCTGGACTACACAGAGCATCCGCGTGATGTAGCCGACCCTTGGTACACCGGGGACTTTGAAAAAACTTATGAAGATGTACTGGCAGGCTGCCAGGGATTTCTGGCATTTCTACGGCAGCAGGGAAAATTATCCTAACATATAAAGGGCTTTACCCGCCCTTTACACTTAGAACATGTCTGCTAAAATTAAACTGCTGTCTCCGCCTGCGCATAAATCGCAGCCTCCGCTACATAGTGGGCTGCATTTTCTCGATTGTGGGAAATCTCTTCCGCTGTAACATTGCGTTTTATTTTGGCAGGATTTCCCATAACCAGGGAATTATCGGGGATTACCATATTCTGTGTCACCAGGGCGCCAGCGGCAATAATACAGTTTTTGCCGATTACGGCATGGTTCATGATAATCGCCCCCATACCAATAAGCGTATTGTCCCCCACCGCACACCCGTGTACTGTAGCGTTATGTCCGATGGTAACATAGTTTCCGATAGTAACATCTGCTCCCTGGTCCACATGGATGACACAGCCGTCCTGTATATTGGTACTGTTGCCGATTAGCACTGAACCGGCCTCGGCACGAATGACAGCATGGAACCAAATACTCACGCTTTCCTTCAATGTAACGTCCCCGCGAACAACCGCTCCAGGCGCAATATAGACATTTTCAGCAATTACCGGGCTTTTTATTATATCCATAAACAACTTCCTTTCTATACCAGACCATCTATTTCAACTGCATTTTCCTTAGCATCTTTTCAAAACTGTTTAATAATTTCCTTCCATGCTACTATCCTATTTCTTCCACTCCTTCTGCAATTTTATCCTCGATGAATTATAACAAATATTCTCAATTCAGTAAATATCTATCTCTCTTTAAAAAATTAACGCTTGACAAAAAAATCTTTTTGTTGTAACATTTAGTTCACATTGTAAACTAAATGTTTTTTATACAGATGCAAAGGAGAACTAACACAGATTATGGAAAACTTCGATTGGATTGACATGATGGAAAAAATGCAGGAAATTCGGCTTTTTTCAAGCCTTCATATAAGGGGGAAAAGAAAAGGCGCCACATCTCCGCAGGAAGTTGATATGCTTTCCCGCATTTTCCTTTCTGAGTCTCCACTGACCCCTCTCGATTTGTCTACACTCACAGGTCTGAGCAAATCGGCAGTGAGCCGCTTGATTGACAGTCTGGAGAAGAAAGAATTTCTTGGCAAAATATATAATGAAAAGGATAAACGAAGCTATCGTCTCCACATCACGGAGAAAGGAAACCAGGAACTAAAACAGACATATCAACATTATCTAGAACCTATCTACAGGCTCAGGCGGACGCTCGGTGAAGAACGCTTTCACTCTTTGCTCTCGCAGATTAGAGAAGCTAATAATATGTTAAAAAATATAGAAAAACAGGAGGTAACTAAATGACTTTTTATCAGGAACTTCAACTTAACCAGTCAGGCTCTAAATCTTATATTTCAAGCCTTGGCAATTCAAAAGACAAATGGAAACATACCGGAATCTATTTATTTAAAATTTTTCTGAACATTGCTTTCTGTACCGCATTTATAGCAGCTTTCTGCGCATTATTTGGCCCTGAGAACAGTTCCGCCGGTCTTACTGTACTTCTCTGTGTCATGGTATTCCGCTGCGCAGACCTTGGAATCCGCGCATCTCATGGAGCTGCTAATATTTTAATTGTATTTGCCATCTTGGCAGCTGGACCTAAACTTTCAAATATGCTTCCTGCCGGATGGGCTTTTTGCACAAATGCCGTATTTATCATGCTGCTGATGGTACTTGGATGCCATAATGTCATCATGTGCAATCACTCCACTTTAGTGCTTGCTTACCTTTTGCTCCAGGGATATGACGTTAGTGGCGAAATGTATCACAAAAGGCTGTTAGGACTCTTTGCCGGCGCAGTTATGACCGCTGCTGTCTATTACCGCAATCACAGGAAAAAAACATATAAACGCACATTTAAGAGCCTGTTCCAGGAATTTAATCTATCTTCAGCACGCACGCAATGGCAGCTTCGTTTCACTCTCACGATTTCTAGCGCAATGCTGATTGCTTCCCTTTTGGGAATTCCCAAAGCTATGTGGATCGGCATCGCTGCCATGTCCGTGTGCATGCCTTTCCCAGATGATATGGCGGAACGCATAAAGTTTCGCGCACCGGGAAACATGCTGGGAGGCGTCCTTTTCTTAGCGGCTTATTTCCTGCTGCCGCAAGGCTCAATCTCCTACATGGGCATATTAGGTGGTATCGGTACGGGATTGTCTGCAACTTATGGATGGCAGACGATTTTCAATGCTTTTAGTTCCCTTGCCTTGGCAGTACCCGCTTTCGGCCTGCCTGGCGCTATTATACTGAGGGTTTTCAACAATGTATTCGGCTCCGTCTATGCATGGCTGTTTGCGCGTGTTTTCCAACCAGTACTCTCAGCTCTAATAAATCTGCTAGGCAGTCTAAACCGCAAATTACAGACAGTATAAATCCATTCTGATTGCCAAAGTTTTCGTGAAAGATTAGTTGTGCATAATTTGGTAATATGGTATGATAATGTCAAAATTATTAAAATGATAAGGAGAAGCTTATGACCGAAGAAAAATTCTACCAAAGACATGCGCTGCGTTTATTTACAGCTCTTCTGATGCTCCTTTTCCCATTATTAGCTATAATGCCAGGAGCAACTGCACGGGCAGCGGCCAGTCAGCAATCGACAATCAGTAACCCCACCTACACTTTGCGGGCCACCGACGGCACTGCTGTCTCTACTAAGGCCAATCCCAACGAGACAACCGTGCTCATATTTGGCCACACGGGATGCAGTTACACAAGATTTACACTGAACAGTGTCAGTTCTTGTGACTGGGTGAAACGCTCTGATATCCGGGTTATCTTTGCAGACTGCAACCTGAACTCATTAGAAAATGTCCAGGCATATGAACAGGGCTACCAGTGCCCGGATATCACATTCTGCTATGACGATGAATCGCAGTCGATTCTCCAGATGATGTATGAATATAAACAGCTCACCGGAATTACCAGCAATAAGCTGCCGATGACTGTACTGATTGATAAAGACAATAAAGTACAAAACATATTGACTAACCAAAAGACTGCCGATGAAATTTTAACCGAGATTAAAAAATTTGCAGATGTCAGCGGAGAAGAAACCAACACGCCTCCTTCCGGCTCAGATTCTGGCATTGAGAATTTTGCATTTGGCCTGAAAACCATTGACAACGCCATTGTCTCTACGAAAGCTGATCCCACTAAGACTACCGTCCTGCTGTTCGGCGATATCAATTGCGCTTTCACAAACGCTACAATGAAAGAAATTCATGAGAGCAGCTGGGCCAACCGCCAGGATATCCGCATAATGTTTGCCGATGTCCAGGGCAATACCCTGGCTGATACAAAAACATTTGCAGAGAAATATTCTGGCAAGGGCATCATATTCTGTCATGATGAATCTATGCTGAATTTTAATTTTGCCCTCTCCTACCTCAAACAATACAACTACACCGGCGGCTCATTTCCATATATTGTATTGATTGATAAAAATAATAGAATCAGAAATCTCACATTAGGATTTCAGGCCGCAGAAGATATTTACAGCGAAATAGAGAAAATCTTAAAAGAAGAAACAGGAAATCCGGGAGGAACACAGCAACCGCAGACACCCTCCACTATCTCTAACGTTACCGGACTGAAAATTTCTAAGTACGCTGACACAAGCGTAAAGTTGTCCTGGAAAAAGGTTTCCAAGGCAAAGGGATATATCATCTACCAATATAACAGCGCCAAGAAAAAATGGGTCAAGAAAACTACGTTGACTAAGAATACCGCTTCGTATACCATTAAAAAACTGACGCCAGGCACGGCTTACCGTTTTGCTGTCAAAGCTTACATTCAGCCGGAAGGCGGAAAACAGATAGTGAGCAAATCCTATTCATCCTTATATACGGCGACAGCTCCGAAGGCCGTAAACTTTAAAGTAACGCCAGGCAAGAAAAAGGCGACGATTAAATGGACTAAGGTAAAAGGCGCCACGGGCTATACGGTATATTACAAAACGAAATCACAGAAAGCCTGGAAGAAATTGAAAACTACGAAAAGCACCCGCTACACAAAGACAAAACTGAACTCAGGCGCGACGTATACTTTCACCGTTAAAGCTTACAAGACTTACAAAGGAAAAACTTATACCAGCAGCTTTAAATCTAAAAAGCTGAAAGTCAAATAGCTTTTAGGCTGTGTAAATTATATTTATATAGTTTAGAAACAATACCTCTTACAGGGGTAAGGCAAATCCGCCCTATCCCTGTAAAGATGCCATTTTTAAACCGTCAAATATCCTTCCTTCACAATACTCGAGATCACATCACTAGGTATTTCAAATGATACTGACCCCATATACCCGGGGGCAACTTCATATTCGTCAAAAACTACCACCAACTTGCCGGAATGATTCACATAAAAATCCACATCCGCGGATATCTTTTGGAAATTCCATTCTTCAACATCTGAATTCAAATTATAACTTTTGGAATCGTCCTGTTCCATCTGCGTTTTCATCTGCTCTTTGATATTTTCTGAAATCGGAGTGATATAGTCGGCTCCTTCCTCAAATAAATCCTTCAAAGTAATCATATTTCCCGTTTTTTTATCTATGTGATAGATTTTTTCCGACTGAGCAGCTCCAGCCATCGTCAC
>CAJUTD010000135.1 GCA_910589635.1 uncultured Lachnospiraceae bacterium
AACGCCAGTAGGAATTTAACATCTCCTTCTGAGGGTACAGTCTGGTATCCTCCTTGCATGACAGCATTAAAATAGGCCGGCTGAATTCCAGGTCCCGCAGGCCCTTGTGGTCCAGGCTCGCCCTGAAGACCGGGTTTGCCCTGTGGTCCCATAGGCCCTTGCGGCCCAGGTTCGCCCTGCGGCCCTTGGCAGCAGCAATTACAGCAAAATCTATTGTGGTTATTATACATTTCATTTCCCTCCTTTTTCGTATTTTAATTTCATCTTATGCAGGCAGCTATTGTTTGTGCCATTGCGTGTTTTCATTTCAAAGAATTCAAAATGGTGTGAAGATTGCCATCCTTTTCCTGCCATGATATAATGAGTTTGTTACATTGTAAAATTTTAAAGAGGGAAAGGATGAGAAAAATGGTTAAAAAATTTTGGAGGAAAGCAAATGCACTTTTACTGGCCGCCGCCATGACAGTGACGCTGCTGCCGGCACAGACGTCATATGCGGCCGGAGCGGATGACGGGACAGGCGCAGCCGCCTCACAGCAGGCAGAAAATGCGGATTCCGCCTTGGATTTAGCCGTCATAACGGGAAAGGAATATACAGTGATAAAAGGCAATGCGCCGGTTCTTCCTAAGAAAGCGAATGTGACGTCAGACAACGGAACCATGGCTGCGACACAGATACAGTGGGAGCAGTGGGATAACGGCACAGCGGCTGGAAAACATACCGTGACAGGTACGGTAGGCGGAAATCAGATTTCGGTAACGGTGGATGTTCTGCCTTGTGATGAAGAGGTAGCGGATGCAAACGCAGCAAATGGAACAAACGCAGTACATCCGTTGAAGGGATATAAAGGTCTGTTCGTGGCAGAGTACGATATCGTTCCTGATGAAGTAAAGTCTACACATGACAGGGCAGTTATCTATCTTCCGGAAAAAACGAATGACGGACAGCCGTTTGATGCGGAAAATTGCTGGGACTATGGGGCAAGGATTCAATTTAAACATGGCTATAACAATGTAACGTATTTCCAGACCCAGCTTGGAGACGGGCAGGGAAACAAGGAATATTATCCGACAGATGCGGCATTGGATGAGGCATTAGCGAATAACAGGCCTATTCAAACGATACCGTTTGATGAAATCAATCCTTACCGTGTGCGCGTGGTGATGGATACAGTTACCGATAAGGCGAAAGCCAATTACAAGGTATATATCACAGACCCAGATGGCATTGAGCATGAAATCAGTGCGCCGGGTGGCAATGGCTTCCGTGTCTATCCTAAGGATGGGATTGTCAAAAGTTTTGCAGCAGTCCGCGGAAGTTATCGTTTGATAAACCATAAAATCAGCTGGATTTCAGGTTATGTTACAAAGAAGACAGAGACATACTATAAGGCGCAGAATGCTGTGGAATATGTGAAAGAAGGCGATGGTATTGTCACCAAAGAGCTTCCGGGTGTCCTTACAGGACAGTCTGCGGCAGAGGTTGTCAAAGATAATCAAAGTTATTCGTTAGATACTGAGAAGTCCGGTTGGTATAACGGAGAGGAAAAGGTTGCTTCTGTGACAGCTGAAGAGGGAGACACCGTTACTTACCGTGCATACTACAATTATGTGAAAGCAATTAATAAGACGGAGCTGAATGGGAAAATACAGGAAGCGGCAAATCTGAAGGAAGAAGATTATACCTCCGGCAGCTGGAAGACATTTCAGGATGCCCTGACAACAGCAAGCCAGGTGAACGCAGCCACAACGGCAAGCCAGGCCAAAGTTGACGAGGCTGGGCAGTCATTGGACACTGCGAAAGAGAATTTGGTCAGCATAAAGAAATTGAAAGAAGCTGTTGACAAGCTCAAGCAGGAACTCGCAGACAAAGAGGAGCATAAAGCTGATTATACAAATTGGGATGAAGCAGAGCGTGTGCTGAGAAATGCACAAATCATATTAAACAGGGCCAATGCAACAAAGACGCAGGTGGAAGACGCGGAGAAGAGTTTGGAGATCACATTGATTGCCAAAGAGCAGCCCAAGCAGGTAGATAAGACGGCGTTAAATCAAGCGATTGCAAATGCAAGGGCGAAGAAAGCAGCGGATTATAAGTCTGCAAGCTACCGTAATATGCAGTCGAAACTGACAGCAGCACAAGCTGTGGCAAACAATTCCAACGCAACGCAGGAAGAAGTGGATAGAGCGAAAAATGAGTTGGTGAACGCAGTCAGCAGACTCGTAAAAACAGTGAAAGTGAAATCCATTAAGCGCGCGGCGAAAAGTTATAAAATTGCAGCAGGCAAAAAGCTTGATTTGAAAAAGGTGTTTAGCGTTGCTCCTCAAAATGCAGATAACAAGAAGCTGACGTATTCTATTGATAAAAAGTATCGTAATTATGCCTCTATTAAGTCCGGCGTAGTGACTGTGAAGAAAAAGGGAGCGGGTAAGACCATTTCCGTTAAGGCAGCGGCAGCAGATGGAAGCGGCAAGACGGCAACTGTCAAGATTAAGATTATGAAGAGCGCCGTAACCAAGATTACGGTCAAGAAGAAAACGCTTTCGGTAAAGGCCGGCAAGCAAATTACGATTAAGCCTGTTGTAAAGCCAAACAACAAAAACGTAAATAAGACCTTATCTTATACGTCTTCCAATGAAAAACTGGCGACGGTAAAGAATGGCGTTGTCAAAACGAAAAAGGGCAAAAAAGGAAAAGTGACGATTACCATTCGCTCAACTGATGGCACGAATAAGAGTGTGAAAGTAAAAATTAATATTAAAAAATAATATATAAAAGACTTTTTTGATTATGCAGCTGGCGTAATCGGTAAACAATTTTATATCAAAATTACAGCGAAAAGGCGCCTGGAACAGTAGTATGTAAACCATGCGCCTTTTCGCGTTCATTGGATTGCTTTGCCGACAATTCCTGCGTATGTTTCGGGCGGTCAGAAAGATGCTTTTCAGCGGAACGTTTGTCCTCGGCGCGCTGTGCCAGCATGGTCTGCAATTCACTGCACAGTTGGCGCTCCTTGGCCTCTTTTTTGTGCAGGCGGCTGCTCAAATTATCTATGCGTGTATTCGTAGTTGTAAATTCTTCAATTGTAAGTTCATGCGAATCTTCCATTTTCTTTTCCGGCGTAATTCTTTGCTGTTGGTCTTTCATTGCCTCAAGCTCCAACCGCTCCGGCTCCTGCTCCAAAAATCCGAAGGCGTCTCTCAAGGTTTGGTGCCCCTGACGTCGCATGAGCTCTTTCAGACATTTGAGAAAAGATTCGCTTTTTTTGCTGCCTGCCATGTCGTAAAAAAGCGCTTGGCTGCGCAGCGGTACTTCCGATGAGAATAAGGTCTTTTTGTCGCCGTGGTTGACCTTTTTCATGGTCGTGCGGTCAAGGTGTTTTTCCTTTTCCGTATGTACCGGGGTGCCGGCGACCTCAAAAGCCTCTAAAGAAAAGCCTTCCCGGTCTTGGCCTGCTTTTTTGTCTTTTTTTAGGTAATGGAGGGCGCCATAGGAATTTTTCAGCGCGTAATCCTCTTGCTTATGAGTATCTTTTTTCGTCTCCGGCTGTTGTATGTGCAGGATGGACTGCCCCGATTCCCAGCGTCTATTTTGTGGTTTTTCTTTCCAATAAAAGCTCATATTTTTCACACCTGACTTTAAAAATTAATATGTTTCATATTGTTGATTTTTCGCTGCTATTTGGCGCCCAGGCCACAGACATACCGGCAGAGTTGTCAAACAAATGTCCATATTCCCCATATTCGCTGCGGCTGAGTTTTTTGCCGCTTTTTTCCAGCTCATGGCTGATGCCCTTCAATATTCGGTCCATGGTAAGCAGTGGTTCCTTTACTTCCGCGGCAAGAAAGCCGGCGTAAATCAGTGCGTTTTTGATGACGCTGCCCGATACCTCAAATTGCTTTGCCAGGAAATCGAAATCAATCTCATCCGCTAAGGGAAGCGTGGGCGGAACCATAGATTGCCACATCTGTTTTCGCAGGTGGGCGTCGGGCAGCGGGAAGTCGATAATGTCGCTGATTCTGCGCCGGAAAGCACTGTCAAAGTTTTGCAGATAATTGGTGGCGAGGATGCTGACGCCTTCAAATTCTTCCATTTTCTGCAAGAGAAAGGCAATTTCCATGTTGCTGTATTTATCGTTGGATTCTTTGACTTCCGTGCGTTTGGAAAACAGTACGTCAGCCTCGTCAAAGAAGAGGATAGCCATGCTGTTTTGCGCTTCACCAAAAATGCGGTTCAGCTTTTTCTCCGTCTCGCCGATGTATTTGTCCACGACTGAGGGCAGTTCCACCCGGTAGAGTTCCATGCCAAGTTCCGCTGCCATAACTTGTGCAGCCATTGTCTTTCCGGTGCCGGGGGGTCCGGCAAACACCATGGACACGCCGTTGCCATAGGGCGATTTCTCTTTGAAGCCCCATTCTTCGTATACGAGTTTGCGGTTGCGTACACGGTTTATGATATGGAATATTTTCTGTCTGGGCATCTCCGGGAGGATAATATCCTCCATGCGGTAAACGCCCTGGATTTTTTTGGCATACTTGTCCAGGGAATGGGAAGAGACGCGCAGCACGGCGCGTTTTAAATGCGCATCAGTGATGCGTTCCGTCCCATCGCTAAGAGAGTAAGACTTTGCAAGTTCCAGAATCTCGCGCATTCTGCCAGGCAGGAAATCGTATCTGCCAAGGAAATTTCTGCGCACTTCTTCCCGCTGCCATAGATAGGCGTGTGTTAGATCGTCAAACAGTTTTTTATCCGCGAGTATGGCTTCCGCAGAGATGGAAAAGGGAAGGTATTGCCGGCCGTGAAGGAGGGAAAGTGGAAGTTCTTTATGTCCGCCTATAAAGAAGAGCGTCTCTTCATCCTCAAGCCAGTACAAGAGCGAAGCCAAATCGTCCTCCCCTTCCTCCAGCTCTATGGCGAACATGGCGTTATTTAACAGGCATTCCAGGCGCATTTCCCGGAGCTGGTTCTCGGACTGTAATGTCTTGTAAGGGATGACGGCAAAACTCTTATGTTCCTGCGCAGCGAGGCTGGCGTAATTGAGTTTGAGTGATGAAATGGGATTTAGAAACCTAGTGTTTATGCTGGTTGCAAGCAAATTT
>CAJUTD010000136.1:0-229 GCA_910589635.1 uncultured Lachnospiraceae bacterium
TGTTAAGCGACGGTAATACTGGCACCGTTATCATGAATAACACGATTCACCGCTCCCGTCCGTTGCTGCGTCTTGCTTCCGGTGAATGCATTGACCTTGTGAAACATCCTGAACTCTATATTCAGGCAATCATATAAATAAACAGAAAGAACGAGGTACCCGCCATGAAAGATAAACCAAACACCTCCCCTGCCAACACAGCAGAGGAAGATAATATGGAAGATTTACG
>CAJUTD010000136.1:297-4944 GCA_910589635.1 uncultured Lachnospiraceae bacterium
AGCAGTGACGGATCGTTTTGACGAGCTTTTGGATGAATCCGAATGGAATGAATGGGATGAGATAGATGAATTGTTGGATAAGGAAGATGTGTAACATTTCTACCACTATCTAATATGTCAAAGTGTGCAATCCACTCAAGATTGAGAAACAGGAAAGTTGAAGTGGACTTGCACACTTTGTTTTTTGTCAAAAACTCCTACTGAGCGTTATAAGTACAATAAAAACAGAGCTTTTCTTCCTTTCCATTAATTTGCATTGTACAAGCCTCTCTCCGGCCCCTCTCCCTGCATCTCTCCCACGAACCGTGAAACATCTACCTCTCTGCCATTATATTTTTTCACACTATGGATATAAAGGCTCTCCCTGGCACGAGTAATTCCCACATAAAACATCCGCCGTTCTTCCTGGAGATCTGCGTCCAAAACAGCTTTCTTGTAAGGCATCAATTCCTCATTGACATCCAGAATATGTACAATTGGATACTCTAGCCCCTTGGCGCTATGGAGCGTGGAAAGGGAGACACAATCTCCCGATAATTCCTGTTGCTTTTTCTGTTGCTGTAACTCCTTGGTGTACGCTTCCATATGCGCAAACCACGCATCATAGTCTACAAATGCCCTGGCGTCATCTTGCAATTCATCCAGAACTTCTATAAGATTATCTGCGCTAATTCTGCGGTAGTCCGCATACTCCTGCAAATACCCTTCGTACCCGATGCCCATCCTGATATAATTCATCGCCGCAAATGGGCCCAGGCGACTGATAACACGCAAATCCGCTTCGAGCTGTTCTATGCGCTCCGCCACCCAATGTTGGTTCTTATCATAGAAATAATCTGCCCACACATCAAAGGCCACCGTCTCCTCTTCCAAACTCTCCCTTGTAATATAACGGTTTGGACGGTTCATGATTCCTAACACATCCTTCCGTTTGCGGCTGCCTTGCGCAAGACGTATGTAAGTGAGAATATCCCGGGTAATCCAATGTTCATACAAATTAGGTATATTATCACGCGTACAAAAGGGAATGTTATAAGCCATAAGCTGAGACATAAACATCCTTGGCTGCGTATTCGTACGGAACAATACTGCACAGTCATTGTATGTATAGCCTTCCCTACAGCACTGTAATATCTGTTCAATAATTCCTTTCCCCTCATCTTGCTGGCTGTTCCAGATATGGTAACATATCCTCCCTTTCTCCGTATACGATTTAATCTTCTTTTCAAACCGCTGCGTATTATATGAAATAAGACGCAGAGATGATTGTACAATCTCCTTAGGCGAACGGTAATTTATATTCAAAAGCACCCGCTTTGACTGAGGATAAGATTTCTCAAACCCCAGCATCAGCTCCGGTTTCGCTCCACGAAAGCGGTAAATAGACTGATCGTCATCCCCGACTACAAACAGATTATTCTCTGGCAGAGCCAGCATTTTGATTATCTCAAACTGTACTTTATTGATGTCCTGAAACTCATCAATCAGAATATACTGAAATTTCCGCTGCCAGGACGAGAGGATGTCCCTTCGCTGAGCAAGCAACTCATAACAGTAAACCAGCATATCATCAAAATCAATTAAACGCCGCCTGCGCATCACATCATCATACGCCTGAAATATTTTTTCAAAAATTTCCTTTGCACAATTCTTGGAATAATAATGCTCCAAGGGAATTCCCGTGTTCTTTACAAGACTGACCTCTCCCAGCAAATCCCCGATAAATTCATTTTCATCTTCATACTCCAAATGCATACGCCCAATAATCTCACGCATGAACTGAAAACGCTGCTCCTCTCTGGCAATGTTTCCACTGTTAAATCCGTAAGCATATTTGAGAATTTGAAAAAAGACCGCGTGAAATGTTCCGAAGGTGACGGGATATCTCTTCTCTCCCATCAACCGGTCAAACCGTTCCTTCATCTCTGTCGCCGCCGCCTTGGTAAATGTGATAACAAGAATATGCGAGGGCGCAACGCCCTCGTTTAAAATCAAATTCCTTGTTCGTTCTGTAATAACGGTAGTCTTACCAGACCCCGGGCCTGCCAATACCAGCATTGGCCCATCGGTGTGTCCGATAGCCTCCATCTGAGATAAATTAAAACTCATAGAGATGATTCCTGCCCTGCTTCTAGTTTCGCAATCGCAGCGCGCAATCTTGCCAGGGATTCCTCCTTACCCAGAACTTCCATAATCTCTGTCGCGCCGCCCGGCGTCATCTGCTTACCAGAGACTGCGGTACGCACCGGCCACATGACATAACCGTTCTTGCAGCCCTTATCCGTCACATATTTAGAGAGCGTCTCATACAGGGCGTCATTAGAATAATCGTCCTGTCCTTCCAAAATGGGCAACAACTCTCGCAACACTTCTAAGGAAGTCTCCGGCGTAGTCTTCATCTTCTTATGCGCATACATAGAAATATCATATTCCGGCACTCGCTCAAAGAAATCAATATGATCCGCAATATCCGGGAAAATCTCAATCCTGGTCTTAACCATTGCGGCAATCTTTTCCAAATTATAATCCTTGGTAATCCCTTCCTGCAAATAAGGCCGCGCCATCTCATAAAACTTATCAAAATCCATGGCTTTCAGGTATTCCCCATTCATCCACTTTAGTTTCACAATATCGAAAACAGCCGGGGATTTGCTGATTCTATGGTAATCAAATTCTTCGATCAGCTCGTCCAAAGTGAAAATCTCACGATTATCTTCCGGGCTCCAACCAAGAAGGGCAATATAATTGACAACCGCTTCCGTGAGAAATCCCTGCGCAATCAAATCCTCAAAAGAGGCATGGCCGCTGCGTTTTGATAATTTCTTATGGTTTTCATCCGTTATCAGCGGCAGATGGATGTACACCGGCGACTCCCAGCCAAATGCATCATAAAGCCGCTGATACTTGGGTGCAGAAGATAAATATTCATTGCCGCGCACCACATGAGTGATATTCATCGTATGGTCGTCCACCACATTTGCAAAATTATAGGTGGGATAACCGTCGGATTTGATCAACACCATATCATCAAGCTCTGCATTTTCTACGCTGATGTCCCCATACAGTTCATCGTGAAAAGTCGTTGTCCCCTCATTGGGAATATTCTGGCGGATGACAAAAGGAACGCCGGATGCAAGCTTTGCTTCTACTTCCTCCTTGGACAAGGAGAGGCAATGCTTGTCATACATCATGATCTCCTTCCCCTCCACAATCTCTGTCTTGAGAGAATCAAGCCGTTCTTTATCACAGAAACAGTAATATGCCTCACCGCGTTCTACAAGCTTTTTTGCATATTCCATATAAATTCCGCTCTTCATGCGTTCACTCTGGATATAAGGACCAAAACCGCCGTCTTTATCGGGTCCCTCATCGTGTTTAAGCCCCGCGCTGTCCAGCGTGCGGTATATAATATCCGTCGCACCTTCCACAAAACGCTCTTGATCCGTGTCCTCTATTCTCAGCATAAAATCCCCGCCCGCATGTTTGGCAATCAAAAACTCGTACAGTGCGGAGCGCAGATTACCAACATGCATTTTACCTGTTGGGCTTGGCGCATATCTTGTTCGTACCTTACTCATTGTCATTCTCCTTTTCTTGCTGCAAATTTTAACCTGTTGCCTATTATATACTACCATTGCAAAATTTACAAGAAAAAGAAATTTTCAGTTTCCTCCCGTCAGCCCGCGTTTTCGCAAGATACGCCTCTCGGCAACGGAAAATATACATTTATCAATAATAATGCCCACTAGTACAATCACCAACATCACCAGCATGACCTGATTGATATCGGCAAGGTCACGCCCCATGATTAGTGTCTGCCCAAGGCCTACCGAGGTCGTCATTACTTCTCCCGCCATCAGCGCACGCCAGGCAAATGACCACCCCTGCTTCATACCGGCCACCAGTTCCGGAAGACATGCCGGCAGTATTACATAGAGATAAAGTTGCTTCTTGTTAGCTCCCAAGGTCAACGCCGCTTTCGTATAGATAGGCTGCACATTTTTAATGGCATTGTCCACCGATATGGCAACGCTGAACGCAGCGCCCATCACCACCACAAACAAAATCGCCTGCGTGGTAAGCCCAAACCACAGAATAGAAAAAGGCACCCAACAAACACTTGGCAAAGTCTGAATTCCCAATACCAGCGGCTTTAAATTTTTCTGCAAATACTTACACTGATGGATGATAAGGCCTAATGCCACACCAATTACCAAAGCAATCGCATATCCGCCGATTCCTCGAAGCAGCGAATTGCCTGTGGCTTCCAACAATCTGCCATCCTGGCACAAATCAAGAAAACTTTCTGCCACTCCCAGCGGCGAGGGCATCGCATAAGGTTTCCACAATTCTAAAATCTCCACGCCAAGCCAATAAATTCCCTGCCAAGCTGCAACCAATAGTATAAGAAATAATAAAAATCCCATTACACGGCCTCCCCTCTGACTTCTTCCAGGATTCGGTGACGCAAATCCACGAACTCCGGCGCATACACATGCCTGGGACGTGGCAATTTTACCGTGACAATCTCTGCCACCTTACCGCTGTCCGGGGAAAGAACCACCACGCGGTCGGCAAGGTAAACAGCCTCCTCCACGCTGTGGGTGATAAAGAGAATAGTCTGTTTCGTCTCCATCCAGATACGCT
>CAJUTD010000137.1:0-854 GCA_910589635.1 uncultured Lachnospiraceae bacterium
ATCTACACAGATCCCGACACTCTTTCCCTACACGACGCTCTTCCGATCTTACAATACATTCCACCGGAAGCATGTCTAATTTCTGACATTTCATACTGTTCCCATCAAAGTTCTCATTCTGGAAAAACTCCGGCATTTCCGAGACTTCCGTAGAAAGCATATGGTTCGGCACGATATCCTTAGTAAAATCAAACCAAAACTTTGACATTTGTGTGAGAATTGCCCCTTTTTGCGTGATTTTATTTTTCAAAATCACATCAAAAGCGGAAATCCTGTCTGTTGCCACGATAATCATGCTTTCACCATTGTCATAAACTTCACGTACTTTACCTTCTTTTACCGGCTTAAATTCCTGAACACTCATCGCCATCCTCCATTCTCCATTGCACTTTGTAATTTTCGTTTTTCATACGGATTCATTATAATACAGGCTATTTTCATTCGTCAACGAAATTCAGCAACTTTCCTTTACACCTTTCTGCTCAATTTTCTTTATATGTTTGTGGCTTTTCCTCTCTCTTCTTACGAAATACCAAAAATTTACTGAATACATAATTTAAAAGCAATACCAAGAATTGTGTTGCAATCTTGCTTAACATGTCAGGGATTCCCAGCCATGCCAGCCAAACTACGCCCCCCGCCTCAATTCCCATTGTACCGAGCCTTGCTGTAAAAAAAGATACAAATTCCCCTAAATTCTCTTTCCACCCTTTGGCCTGTGAATGGAATACAAATCTGGAGTTGACAAAAAATGCAAATATAATCGACAACGTGATCGAAATTATATTTGCCGGCAAAATATTACAATGGACCATTTTCCTTAAAATACCGTAAGATATAAGGTTTACCATTGT
>CAJUTD010000137.1:864-1320 GCA_910589635.1 uncultured Lachnospiraceae bacterium
GCCTGGTTTTCGTATAATTTTACGGTAATTTCTCTCAACTTCTCATTCAATTCGTTCTATCCCTTTCCTCCGCTGTGGGTTCTTTTATATCTAACAACGAAGAAAGCTCCCGAAAAAAATAAATTTCTTTCTGGAAGCTTAATGTATTCGTCTACTACATTACGAATTAGCAAGTCCGGGGAATATTCTCAAATTCCCCCAGACCCGCATTTCTTTCATGATTTCATTAACGCTTTACCAACAGGGATTTGCCTGTCATTTCTACTGGCTGCTCCATACCCATAATTTCAATCAGCGTAGGTACAATGTCCGCCAGGCAGCCGCCCTCTCTGAGCGTATAGCTGTCATCATAGTTAATCAGGATAAACGGCACCGGGTTGGTCGTATGCGCCGTAAAGCTCTCTTTCGTATCGTAGTCAATCAGCTGCTCCGCATTTCCATGGTCTGCACACAGGA
>CAJUTD010000137.1:1330-4785 GCA_910589635.1 uncultured Lachnospiraceae bacterium
CCTCTTTCAAAGCGGCTACTGCCTTACCTACACAATCATCTACAGCTTCCACTGCTTTAATCGCCGCAGATTCCACACCGGTGTGGCCTACCATATCCGGATTCGCAAAGTTGATAATAATCACGTCATACTTGTCTGATTTAATCGCCCCTACCAATTTGTCACAGACCTCATAGGCGCTCATTTCCGGCTTCAGATCGTAAGTCGCCACCTTGGGAGAATTTACCAGTATGCGTTCTTCTCCCTTGTTGGGCTCCTCCACGCCGCCGTTAAAGAAAAATGTTACATGCGCATATTTCTCTGTCTCGGCAATTCTCGCCTGTGTCTTGCCATGGTCGGCTAAGAACTGCCCAAACGTATTGTTGAGCTCAACCTTATGGAACGCAATCAATTTGTTCGGAATCGTCACATCATATTCCGTAAAGCACACATAGGTGACTTTCTTCCTCGCGCCGCGCGCAAACCCGTCAAACTCGTCCATACAGAATGTCCTTGAAATCTCTCTTGCACGGTCCGGACGGAAATTGAAGAAAATAATAGTATCGTTGTCATTGATCGTTGCAAGTGGTTTGCCGTCCTTCTCAACTACCGTAGGAACCACAAACTCATCGGTCACGTCTTCGGCATAAGAAGCCGCTACTGCCTCTACTGCATTATTTACACGGTTCCCATCGCCCAGCGCAATCGCATGGTAAGCTTTCTCCACACGATCCCAGCGGTTATCACGGTCCATCGCATAGTAACGTCCGGAAACTGTGGCAATCTCACCCACACCGATTTCTTTCATCTTCGCTTCCAGCGCTTCCATAAATCCCTTGCCAGAAGTAGGAGCTGTGTCACGTCCATCCAGGAAACAATGTACATATACCTTCTCGAGCCCCTCCCTCTTTGCCATTTCCAGCAAACCATACAGATGTGTGATATGGCTGTGCACGCCGCCATCTGACAGAAGTCCATACAGATGCAGGGAAGAATTGTTGTCTTTTGCGTTCTTCATTCCTGCCAGCAACGCTTCATTCTTAAAAAAGCTGCCGTCCTCTATCTCCTTCGTGATTCTCGTAAGCTCCTGATACACAATCCTGCCCGCACCCATATTCAAGTGTCCAACCTCAGAATTGCCCATCTGCCCATCGGGAAGCCCAACGGCAAGCCCGCTGGCATTTCCCCTGACAAATGGATAATCCTTCATCAATCCATCAATATTGGGGGTATTTGCTTCATATACAGCGTTCGCCTCATGCTTATCATTTAAGCCAAATCCATCTAAAATCATCAATACGGTAGGTTTCTTACTCATAATTTCCTCCTCTTTTCTTTGTCAATAACAAAAGTTTATCATGTTCCCGAAAAAAATACAACTCTCTCTACGGAACTTCTGTGATTATTCCGTCTTCACCAACAGAAACACCGGAAGAAGAAATCTTTTGCATAAACTCCAAAATACGCGCTCTTTCCCCCTCTCCAACCAGAGAAGTCACACATCCTCTCTGTTTACAGGGCAGGAAACGGAATTCTAGCTGATTGCTGTCCGTATGGATTACCAACTGAGATAATCCTGTATCAATACTCCTGCCATTAAACCAAAAATTCCCAAGGCTGTAGATTATCGGCTTCCCATTATAATAAGCAAACCCCTGAAGGCAATGGGTATGGCCGCCGATAATAACATCAGCGCCTGCATCAATAAATAGCCGCCCCAGCTCCTCCTGGTCGCTCCCATAATAATTCGTGTTTTCCGTACCCCAATGCACAAAAGCTATGACATAATCGCTGCAAGCCCGCGCTTTTTCAATCACAGATAAGAACTTGTCGGGATTTAACGTCTTCAATACGCCTGCCGCAGTATCTGTGGCTTCCTTGGTATAATTCGTGGAACGTTCAATTTGCGTGGCGGAAACAATGGCAATCTTCCTGCCATTGGCAATGAAATACACCGGTTTCATCGCTTCCTGCAAATTTCTTCCAGCGCCGACATAGGGAATCTCTGCCTGTTCAACCGTATCTAAGGTATCTAAAAGCGCTTCCTCTCCATAATCATAAACATGGTTATTGGCAAGAGATAAAATATCCGTGCCCATTTCTTGGATTGCACTGATACGCGCCGGGTCAGCACGAAATGTATAAGCTTTCCCCGCCAGTGGCGTTCCGCGATTACTGAACGTAAATTCATTGTTTATCATTAGAATATCAGCAGACTGCATTTCTTCCCACAATTCATGCGAAAAACAATCTCGTATTCCACCACTTTTCCCATCCAGATACTGTGTCGTAGGCCACCCTTCTGCAAGATTGATATCTCCTGTAAAATCCATAACTACCTTGTTTTGCTCTGAGCACTCCTTCTCATAGACCTTTTCCAGATAAGATTCCTGAATGTTCATATCACGGCAATATTCAATCCACAGTACATGGATGGATTTGCCGGTAATCTCATACCAGCTCTCCATCTGTTGGGGCTCCTCGCATACCGCCTCCTGTAAACGATAAAGGATTTCTCTCCCATACTGCCCTGCAAGCCACAACAGAAAAGAGTCGTCTACCGGATATTCCCCTGACAATTTTTTTGTCGTCTTCTCTAAAATTTCCTTTACAAATTCCGTAATCTCCGGCTGTGAATCCTTATTCTCCTCCTCTGCAACCTCCTCCGTAACCCCTGGCTGCGAATCCTTATTCTCCTCCTTTGCATCCTGCTCCTTTGCTGCGATATTTTCTGACATATCTGCATTTGCTCTTAATACAGCATTTTCCATTCCTACCAAATGAGTCGTGCCTTGCTGCAACGCCTCTTTTTGCCATGAAAAGTTACAGCCAGACAACATAACAACCATACACGCAGCAAGAATCTGAAAACCTATTTTTCTGCATTTTCTCATATGTACTCCTTATCGCCTTTGCCACCTGATATGATAGACACAAGCAAATTCTTCCGTACTAATTACGTTTGACAACCTTTTTCACTGCCTGGGAAATGGCGCTTCCTGCCACGAAACATGCCACTGCCTCTACAACGCCATTGACGCCTACAAACAAGAGCACAAAAACAAAAGGATTTCCTGCCCCCATGCCTTTGGCAAGCTCCTGGATATATTCCGTCTGATAGAAAAACAAGGTTAATGTTCCCATAAAAAATAATGTGTTCAATAAAGGGCAGCAAAGGTTCGCCAGCGCCACTGAAATCTTTTTCAAAGAATCGCTCTTTTGTAAAGCCTGATATAAAAGACCTGTCAGCCACCCCATCAAAATTCTTGAAAGAACACAAACGATAAACGTACAAATCGGATTGATGCTAAGAAGCACCGCTCCAAAAGGACTCATGCCAAAACACTGGATAAAGCTGGTTATGCCAAACACTGCTCCCAGAACAGCCCCTGCCGTCGGTCCCAGCGTCACAGCACCCACCGCTACCGGCACCACAATCAAGGTAATTTCTAAACCAAGTGTCCGAATATACCCAA
>CAJUTD010000138.1 GCA_910589635.1 uncultured Lachnospiraceae bacterium
CGCAAGCCAAAAAAAGTTTTACCGCTTCCGGGCAGGCCAGATACAAGGTTTCCTCACAAAAAAAGCTGAGGTTATACAGCTGCCGTGGAAACTGTACGCACACGGCAGGCATGTATTCTTCCCCACGCTTTTTTTGTATGTTGCAAAGCCGGTCCCTTCCCCAAAATGGACATCTGCCAAACGGGCTTCGAAATGAGGCTGTCTGCTCGCCTCTCTTGAGAAAAACCCGAAGTTTGGTGCCAAAAAGCCCTTTTTCATGTAGATATTTCATATACACGTCATGGTTAATAGGAATCTTCCAGCCCTGGCAGCAATTGATAGAACATCTTTGACCTACGCACTGAAATTCATCAAAAATCGAAATTCTTCTGATTTTACGCTTCATCAATCGCTTTCCCGATATCATTTCTCATATACTTATTGTCAAAGGTAACCCACTCCGTTGCCTTATATGCATTTGCACGCGCTTCTTTCAAATCCTTTCCCTTGGCTGTAATGCCCAGAACGCGTCCACCGTTCGTGACAATCTTATCATCTTTAAGCGCTGTTCCCGCATGGAAACAATAATAACCGTCCTGCGTGTCAAATTTGTCCATGCCCTTAATCTCAAATCCCTTATCATAAGACACCGGATAACCGTCTGATGCCAACACGACACAGACCGCAGCATTGTCCTCAAACTGCAAATCTATCTCATCCAATCTTCCCTCTACGCATGCCTCCATTACTTCCAGCATATCGTTTTTCATACGGGGCAACACCACCTGTGCCTCTGGGTCGCCAAAGCGCGCATTGTATTCCAATACTTTTGGGCCCTCCTCTGTCAGCATTAAACCAAAGAAAATAATGCCCACAAAAGGTCTGCCCTCCGCTGCCATAGCGTCCACAGTTGCCTGATAAATGTATTTCTTACAGAACTCATCCACTTCCGGCGTATAAAAAGGACTGGGAGAAAATGTACCCATGCCGCCGGTATTTAAACCTTGGTCCCCATCCTTGGCGCGCTTATGGTCTTGCGCCGAAGACATAATCTTAATCGTTTTCCCATCAACAAAGGACAGTACCGACACTTCGCGCCCGGTCATAAATTCTTCCACTACCATATGATTCCCAGCAGAGCCGAACTTCTTATCCTCCATAATCTCCTTAACGCCAGCTTTCGCCTCCTCCAAGGTCTTACAGATTAACACGCCTTTCCCTAATGCAAGGCCATCCGCTTTCAGCACGATAGGCATTTTAGCATTTTCAAGATATGCAAGCGCCTTCGCCGGGTCGTCAAAGGTCTCATACGCTGCCGTGGGAATCTTGTACTTTTTCATCAAATCTTTGGAAAAGGCTTTGCTCCCCTCCAAAATCGCCGCATTTTTCCTGGGTCCAAATACCGTAAGCCCCTCCGCCTCAAAGGCGTCCACAACGCCGCCTACCAGCGGATCATCCATGCCGATTATCGTAAAATCTATTTCCTTCTCTTTCGCAAAAGAAACTAATTTGTCGAATTCCATAGCGCCGATAGACACACATTCCGCAATCTGCCCAATGCCCGCATTTCCCGGCGCACAGTAAATCTTATCTACCTTAGGGCTCTTTGCCGCACTAACGGCTATTGCGTGCTCACGCCCGCCGCTTCCTACAATCAATACTTTCATTCTATTCTCCTTTTCACAACTCCATACAAAACTTCTCACAATCGCTCAATCATTACTTCAAGTCTCGCATACATATCTTCATGAACACCATCATGCTTTTTCTTATCTATCAACTGTAACTACTACTCTGCCATCTACTACTTTTACCTTGTCATTGGCAATCAAGTCAATTGCCTGCGGCAGAATCTTCCATTCCGCCTGCTCCATCACACGCCGCTGCAAAATTTCCGGCGTATCTTCCGCTTCTACCATTACTGGCTGCTGAAGGATAATCGGCCCAGTATCCGTGCCCTCATCGACAAAATGTACAGTCGCTCCGGTAACCTTGACGCCACGTTCCAGCGCCCCTTCATGAACCTTTATGCCATAATAACCTGTTCCACAAAAGGAGGGAATCAAAGACGGATGGATATTGATAATCCGATTTCGATACGCCTGTATCATCATTTCCGGTATCACCACCAGAAATCCGGCCAACACAATTAAATCCGGCTGATAATGATTGACTTTGTCAAGAAAAGCCCTGTTAAAACTATCGCGATTCTCAAACTGTTTGGGAGAAATACAAACTGCATCTATTGCATGCTTTTTCGCACGCTCTAAGGCAAAAGCATTCGGATTGTTGCTGATGACCGCGGCAACTTCCGTGTTGGTGATTGTACCATCGTCAAGGGAATCAAGAATTGCCTGTAAATTCGTCCCTCCACCTGACACACAAACAACAATCTTTAGCATAATGTTACTCCTTTTTCTCCGTCTTCCACCTTGCCTATCACATACGCTGTCTCACCTGCCGCGCAGATAGCTTCCATTGTCTTCTCCACATCCGTAGCATTAACACCCAGTACCATGCCGATACCCATGTTATAGGTGTTGTACATCATTTTCTCTTCTACCTGTCCTTCTCTCGCCATCATCTTAAAAATTGCCGGAACCTCATAACTGTTTTTCTCAATCACCGCATGTTTTCCTTCCGGCAGCATACGCGGTACATTCTCATAAAATCCGCCGCCTGTGATATGGCTGCATGCTTTTATTCTCACTCCTGCCTCTTTGACAGAGCGCAGCGCTTTCACATATATCTTCGTGGGCGCAAGCAACGCCTCGCCCAATGTCTTGCCCAACTCTTCATAGTATGTATTTAACGTCTCTTTCTCCATCTTAAAAATCTTGCGCACCAAGGAAAATCCATTAGAATGCACACCAGAACTAGCCATGCCAATCAGCACATCGCCTGCCTGCAAATCTGCTCCGGTAATGATATCTTTCTCATCCACCACGCCCACGGCAAATCCTGCCAAATCGTATTCATCCTCCGGGTAGAATCCAGGCATTTCCGCCGTCTCCCCACCAATCAATGCTGCATCACTCTGAATGCATCCGTCTGCCACACCGCTGACAATCTCTGCAATTTTTTCCGGAAAATTCTTACCACATGCAATATAATCCAGGAAAAATAATGGTTCCCCGCCTGCGCAGGCAATATCATTTACACACATTGCCACACAGTCAATTCCAATCGTATTATGTTTGTCCAGCAAAAAAGCAAGTTTTAATTTCGTTCCCACTCCGTCCGTACCTGACACCAGCGTCGGCTTTTCCATATCTTTAAATTTCTCCATAGAAAATGCACCTGAAAAACCACCTAAATTCGTCAGTACTTCTGGACGCATCGTCTGCTGTACATGCTTTTTCATCAATTCTACAGACTTATAACCAGCCTCAATGTCGACACCTGCATGTTTGTAATCCATTATTTTTCCTCCTACTATTGAAAATTAAAATTGATGTTCTGTCAAAATTCCAAACTAATAATTCTTATAACCTGCTTCCTGCAAATGAGCGTCCTTTGCCTCTACCTGTTCTTTTAATTTATTAGAATAATCCTTTAATTTACTAAGCAATGTCTCATCTGAAGTTGCGAGGATCTTAGCAGCAAGAAGCGCTGCATTGGCCCCACCATTAATTGCAACGGTTGCAACCGGTATTCCTGAAGGCATCTGCACAATCGAATACAAAGAATCCCTTCCTCCCAGAGAGGTGGTATGCATAGGAATGCCAATCACCGGCATCGGAAAGATTGCCGCACACATTCCCGGCAAATGCGCTGCCATTCCGGCACCGGCAATAATCACCTTAAATCCCTTATCTTCTGCTGATTTTGCATATTCAAAAAACACATCCGGCTCCCTGTGCGCAGAAATAATCTTCATCTCATATGCAATACCCAACTCCTCTAATACATCTGCCGCCTTCGCCATGATAGGCATATCTGAATCACTGCCCATTACAATTCCTACTTTTGCCATGATTAGTTCTCCTTTTTCTCCTTTATTCTGAATACTGTCCAAGTCTCGCATTTCCATAATTATTTGTGCTGTACCTGCTAAAGTCATTGCACATACATTCTAGCATATTAAACCAAAGTGGGCAAGCCTGCATCTTATGCTAAAAATAAGAACAAAGTGGGCAAGCCCACTTCAACTCCCCCTCAATCCCCCAGGGCTGCACACTTTGCCACGCCGAGCACAATTGCGAAGCAATATTTACTTCTTGTGCAGTGCGAATTTGTCCTAAGGGGTACCGGGCCTGCCCGGGGGATGCCTTAGGACGGCTATCCTATTTGTTTATACTTATTAGGAAGATACTTTCACGCTTTAGCGTGACAAGATATTTCCTAATAAGACAAAAAAATAGCCCTAACCCATTTAAATAATGAGTTTGAGCTACTGAAAACGAATGCCGGCGACCGGAATCGAACCGGTACGATGTCGCCACCACAGGATTTTAAGTCCTGCGCGTCTGCCAGTTCCGCCACGCCGGCACAAATGGGACCTACAGGGCTCGAACCTGTGACCCTCTGCTTGTAAGGCAGATGCTC
>CAJUTD010000139.1 GCA_910589635.1 uncultured Lachnospiraceae bacterium
CCAATACCTGCGGATTTTCGGCCGGTGCAAACCCTAAGAAAGAGGAAATATATTTGTTTGCACTCCTTGGAAGCGTCTGCGAAGTCGCTGTCTTTCCCCCGATGGAATATCCTTCTATTTTAGCATTCTTACCGCTTCCCTCCGATACCACCTTTTCCAGCACACTCCGCAGGACCGCGGAAGTCTCACTGCTGACGATGCCCTCCTTGACATCATAGCGCAGCGTTTTCACCAGTTCTCCCTGGTCATTTTTTACCGATACGCCAAAATGCGGAGTAATCCTGTTTCCTCCATTAATTAAGGAAGAAACTGTTGTCACAAGCTGTATTGGCGTTATCTGAAATGACTGTCCAAAAGATACGGTAGCCAACTCCACCGGGCCGACATTTTTCTTGTCATGCATAATGGTAACCGCTTCCCCCGGAAGGTCTATATCTGTACGCTGCAAAAGACCAAACTGTTTAAAATATTTATAGAAATTGTCTGTTCCCAGACGCATTCCCAACTCAATAAATACGGGATTACATGAATTCATAATCCCCTCGGTAAACGTCTCCGCCCCATGTCCCACGCGTTTATGGCAGTGAATCCTGCGATCCTCCACCAGCTTGTAACCCGGGCAGAAAAAATTGTCATTCAGGCTCACTACCCCCTCCTCAAAGGCGGCTGAGGTAGTAATGATCTTAAACACAGAACCCGGCTCATAAGTATCACTGATACATTGGTTACGCCACATCTGGTTTAACTGCTCCTGCGTAGCTTTCTCAGAAAATTGTTCCTGGGCAGAACCTTTCTGCGTATCATTCCCTCCCGCCAATAAACCGTCGTCAGCCGTCACCAGCGAAAAAGGTTCATTTAAGTTGAACTCGGGCACATTCACCATTGCCATAATTTCACCGTTCTGGGGGTTCATGACAATGACGGAAACGCTATCGGCAGACTTGGCCTCCATAACTTTCTTGGCCGCCTGCTCGCAGTAAAGCTGGATATTGTAATCCAAGCTAATGTGCAGATTGTTGCCATCCACAGGCTCCTGCCTGCGTTCTCCGGCGTTTTCGATTTCCACGCCCCTGGCGTCTGTCAGGGTAAGAATCTTTCCGTTTGTCCCCTTTAAGCAATCCTCGTAAATGACTTCCAGACCAATGATACCCTGATTATCCCCTCCTGTAAAGCCCAAAACTTTGGAAGCCAGCGTATCATATGGGTAATACCGCTTGTAATCCTCATCTACCTTCACTCCTGCAAGCCGGTAATCACGGATTTTATCTCCGGTTTCTTTGTCCACATTGGACTTCACCCTCTCGATGGAGCTTACTTTCTCCACACGCTTTCTGACGGCTGCTTCCTCCATACCCAGCTCTTTCGTCAATACCTGGATTACTTTCTCGGGGTCTTCAAGCTGACTGTGGATGACCGAAATCGTACAGACCGTGCGGTTTGTGGCGAGCACCGTCCCGGTAGCGTCAATAATTTTGCCGCGTGCCGCCTTGATATCCCGCTCCCGCTCATGCAGGTCTTCCGCCTTTTTCCCATAATATTCTGAGCAATATACCATCAGATATACCAGCCTGCCGGCCATCAGGATAAGAACCAAAGATACCGCCGTAAAAATGATCAATATTTTCTTGCGGTTATATGTTTTGTTGCGGACCATTCAAAAAACCTCATAAAAACTGTTATTACAATCTATTACTTAATTTATGAGGTTATGTACATTTCTGATAAATCTGCCTATGGATATTCTTCCGGGGTCATTCCGTCCAGCAAATCTTCCGGTTCCTGGGGAATGCCTTCCCCGCCGTCCGGCATAGCGTTGGGCGCGCCCTCTGACGGCTGCTCATCACCCTGCGGCGAGCCGCCCGGTTCCTGTCCCTGCGCCCCTTGCTGTTCCGCAGCAGTTGGCGAGCCTTCATCCGGCGTCACATTCTCCTCATCGGGAAAAATATTCAAATATGGAAGAATCTCTGCAAATATTTTCTTAGCAACTGCCGTTGCCAATGCACTGCTCTGATCATCCTCGGCAACATTCGCTTCGTCAATCACAACATATACCAGCACCTGCGGGTCCTCCACCGGCGCAAAACCAATGAAGGAAACTACATATTTCTTATCTTCACGTTTTCCCTTCTGGGCAGTTCCGGTCTTTCCGCCCATGGAATATCCCTCCACTTTGGCGCTCCTACCTGTTCCTTCAGAAACCGTTTTGTAGAGATAACCTTTCACCATGTCGCTGGTCTGCTTGGAGACAGTCTGTTTGATCGCCGAGGTCTCCACATTCTGGACGATATTTCCGTGCTCGTCCACAATCTTCTTCACCAGATGGGGCTGGTAATAATAACCGCCATTAATTAAGGAAGAAAACGCGCTCGCAAGCTGAACCATTGTCACGTTGTAATTCTGGCCGAAGGAATTTGTGGCAAGCGACGTCATATTAGTATTATCCACCGTGTAAATCAGGCTGTCTGTCCTAGCTTCTCCCGGTAAATCAATATTGGTCTTTAATCCAAAATTGAAAATATTCTGATATTTATAGTAATCCTCTTTGCCGATATCGATTGCCATCTGCATTAACGCATCGTTGCAGGAGTCCATCACTGCTTTTTCAATTGTCTCCGTGCCGTGGCCGCTGCGGTTAATGCATTTTATCTCATGTCCGCCTATACGCTCTAATCCGTCACACTCATACGTCTCTTTTAACTTCCCTGTCTCTAAGCCAGTCGCCACTGTAAACGGTTTGGCCGTAGAGCCAGGCTCATATGTGTAAGTGATACAGAAATTCTGCCAGATGGCATTGAGCGTTTTCAGCCTCTTTTTCTCTGAGAACTTGTCGATTTTCTCCTGGGGATAATACCGTGTCAAATCCCACGGATTATTCAGATCGTATGTATAATTATCTGACATTCCCAGTATTTCGCCATTCTGAGGATTCATGATAAGAATTCCTGTATGTTGGCTGCCTGCCCCCGTCACTTCCCCGTCTCTGTGTTCTTCCTGAAACTGCGCAATATTCTGCTCGATAATCTTCTGGATATTCAAATCTATCGTTGTGACTAAGCTATTGCCGTTGACTGGTTCTTTTGTAGTTTTCTCCAAATTGTTATCCGAATTCAGATAACCATACTGCCTGCCATCTATCCCATTTAACGTATCGTTATAATAATCCTCAAGACCGCCAATTCCCTCATTCCCGGATGTCGTAAAACCTAGAACTTTACTGGCAAGCGTACTGTATGGGTACTCTCTTTTATATTCTTTTTCAAACCATACGCCCTGTATATTAGGGTTTACTTTCTTACCCTTTTTATTCTTCTTTGTTTGCAGTTTCAAAAAATCCTCTATATCCTCATAGGGCAGTTTCTTGCGCAATACAAAATAGCGGCTGTCTGCCTGCTCCGTGAGCGCCGCCTGCACTTCCTCCTGCGTAATGTCCGGAAAGCACTCTATCAATGCTTTTACCGTAGGCTCCATATACTTTTCTTTGTCGTCATTGATGAGCTTACAGTCCAAAATAATGTTATATACATCCACATTGGTGGCCAGAACGGTTCCCTTGGTATCAAGAATTTCCCCTCTCTGATAAGGAATCGCCTCACTCCCATAGCTCTGCTGCCCCAGCACCTGTTTCTCGTACTCCTCGCCTTTTACCTGATCAATATAGATTAACCTTCCAACAAGGCCAACAGATAGCGCGACAATTACGGAAAACACAACGAGCAGCTTTTTTTTCATATCCGGGGAAAATTTTGTTATTTTCCTTCTTTTTCTATGTACTTCTTCTCGATTTGCCAATGGAACTTCACCTTTCCGGAATATTTTCATATTGATTCATATAATCATCCTCTTCCACTTCAAAATACTCAATCTGTTCTTTCTGAGGATATACCATGCCCAGCTCATTCATTGCCCGCTGCCTGATATTTTCCAAGTCTATGGAATTACTTATTTTTTTCTGTGCTGCATCATTGTCGTTTTTTAAATTTAAGATTTCCTTCTCCAACCCTGCTACATTCTGTACGCTTTTATTGAGTTCCGACTGCAATTGCAGATAACAGGCAAACACCATCACCATCACAGCCATCGTTATTGTCAGAAACAGCACATAGCCCGGGCTGATTTGTAGTGCACGCTCCCTGTTCTTCTGCACAGCGGCCCTGGTCTGACGTTCGCGCCTTCTCTGTTCCCGCTCTTCTTCCTGTTGTTCAACATACTCCTGATGTATCTGCTCCTTGCGCTGCGCAGCCTGCATCGCAAGCTCTCTCGCAGTATTGCCATCTATATATGCCCTGCTTGTCTCCCAGTATTGTAAATCTTCCTGCTGTCTCATTATCTCGTCTCCTAACTCTGATTTCTTTACTTTCGCTCAAATACCCTGAGCTTCGCGCTCTTGGCGCGGGGATTATACTCTATTTCCTCCTCTGACGGTACTGCCGGCTTCTTAGTTACAACCTTACCTGACGGTTTCTTGCCGCACACAC
>CAJUTD010000140.1 GCA_910589635.1 uncultured Lachnospiraceae bacterium
GAGGGATTTATGGTACTATAATTATCGTAAAAACCCCCCAATACATTATATAATTTTTGCTACACCCCATAGTAAAAATACCTTCTCCTAAAAAGGCAGCTTGTAAAGCTGCCTTTTTTACATCTTAGAAATATCTTGTTACTGTGAAGCGTTAGATGGGAAAGAGGTATCATAAGTATGAAAGAATATTCCATTTATGAATTGAGCCAAAGACAGCAATATATGATGCAGATGCGTCCAATCCTGCGTAAACATGCGATGTTCTCTGACGGGACCAAAGATTATCGGAATCCCCCGGAGCCGGATGTAAATGACGAGGTGACGATTCGTTTCCGTACGTCGAAAGACAATGTAGATACTGTCTGGCTGCGTAGCGGCGACAAACGGATTTCCATGAGGAAAGAGGAGACGGATAGTTGTTTTGATTATTACCAGACGAAAGTGCAGCTTGGTGAGGAAACATTTCGTTATTACTTTGAGGCCGTCACAGGGATGCTCCATTGTTTTTATGACAGGATGGGTGTCTCGCCGGAAGTCCGTCATGAGTATGAGTTTGTGATTGTGCCCGGTTTTTCCACGCCTAATTGGGCGAAGGGGGCAGTGATGTACCAAATTCTGGTTGACCGCTTCTGTAATGGCGACCCTTCCAATGATGTACTCACCAATGAATATTATTATATTCAGGTATATAGCCAGCAGGTAAAGGATTGGAATAAACCCCCGGCGAATTTTGGCGTAGGAGAATTTTATGGAGGAGATTTGGCAGGAGTCATCCAAAAGCTGGATTATCTACAGGATTTAGGGATTGAGGTCTTGTATTTCAATCCGCTGTTTGTTTCGCCTTCCAACCATAAATATGACATTCAAGATTATGATTATATAGACCCTCATTACGGAGTGATTGAGGAGGACGGCGGCGCGCTGCTTTCTGTGGGGGAGACAGATAATACGCAGGCTACCAGGTATATTAAGCGTGTTTCAGACCTCAAGAATCTGGAGGCAAGTAATGCCTTGTTCGCAAAGCTTGTGGAGGAGGCGCATAAGCGCGGCATGCGGGTAATTCTCGACGGCGTGTTCAACCATTGCGGTTCTTTCAATAAGTGGCTGGATAAAGAATTGATTTATGAGCGGGAGGTCGGTTATGCGACTGGCGCCTATGTGTCGGCCGACAGTCCTTACCGGAGTTTCTTTCAGTTTTATGATGAGAACCGCTGGCCCTATAATGGCAGTTATGATGGCTGGTGGGGGCATGATACGCTGCCCAAGCTGAATTATGAAGGTTCTCAGGAACTGTATGATTATATACTTGATATTGGAAGGAAATGGGTGTCCCCACCCTATAATGCAGATGGCTGGCGTCTTGACGTGGCCGCTGACTTAGGGCATTCCGTAGAATTTAACCACAAATTCTGGCAGGATTTCCGCAAGGCCGTCAAGGAGGCTAATCCAGAAGCGATTGTGCTGGCCGAGCATTATGGCGACCCTGTGGAATGGCTGCGCGGCGACCAGTGGGACACTGTGATGAATTACGATGCTTTTATGGAACCTCTGACGTGGTTCCTTACGGGGATGGAGAAGCACAGCGACGGTTATCGCCAGGATATGCTGGGCAATTTCCAGAATTTTGAGGGAGCCATGAATTATTATATGACGCGGTTTATGACGCCCTCTTTGCAGTGCGCAATGAATGAGTTGTCCAATCATGACCATTCGCGTTTCCTTACCCGTACGAACCATAAGGTGGGCAGGGTAGACCATCTGGGGAGCGCGGCGGCAGGCGAGGATTTGAATAAGGGCGTCATGAAAGAGGCTGTCGTAGTGCAGATGACCTGGCCGGGCGCGCCTACAATCTACTATGGAGATGAGGCCGGGGCAGTAGGGTTTACTGACCCTGATAACCGCAGAACTTATCCTTGGGGGAATGAGGATCAGGAGCTTTTGGCCTTTCACCGTGACATTATCCGTATCCATAAGCAGTATGAAGCATTCCGCACCGGTTCACTGAAGTTTTTGGGTGGAGACTATCAGGTGATGTGTTATGGACGTTTCAATCGTGAGCAGCAGTTTGTGATCGTAATTAACAATGACTATGTGGAGCGCCATATGGAGTGGCGTGTCTGGCCGGCAGGCATGGAGCGCGAGACCAGGCTGGAGCGGATTATGATGACTACGCCGGAATCTTACACGATGGAGCCGGAAATCTATCGTGTGACGAACGGGCGTATCAAGATTGCTCTTCCGCCCAACTGTGCAGTGATTCTCAAAAATATCGGCAATGAAGAGAGGCTGCAATTTTAGTGCAGGAAGATTTGCCGCGCGAAACGATTTATAAGGTTTTCATTGCCGCGAGGGTAAGCGCCTTGTGGGGTATTTGACTGCGAAGCAATGCAAATAATATTAACAAAAATCACTCTGGGAGAGCTGCCTCTGAGAGTGATTTTTGTATGTTTTAGAAAATGTGTTTTTTAGTTTCCGAGGGTTTTTAAACTTTACAATAAAAATAGGGCGCTTGGCTTTTCCGGGAATCATTAACCCCAGCCAGGTACGGTTTTTAAATAATAGTTGAAATTGGTATTGTTTTTGCTGAAAGCGGGGAAATAAAGCCAGCCAATTTTGCCGGAGGTCATTTTAACCTTCACAAATAGGGCGCCGTTGGCTTTGGTTGTTTCGACAGGTTTCAGTGATAATGCTTTAAATTTGGAACCGGATTTGCAGGTGATGCTCTTGCTTGAGGTGGAGGCTTTGCTATAAAGCGCCATACTGCGATTTAATTGATAAACAAATTTTTTTGTGAAGGCCGCTGTTTCATAGGTGGACGATTTTTGGGCCACGAGTTTGCCATTTTTTACGGTTACCGGCACTTTACAATAATAAGAACCAAAATAGGTGTTTGAGTATGGTCTATCCGCGCTGATATAGAACTTGTTTTTGCCGGTGTTAGATAGAAGCGAGAACCGGTAAAGTTCGAGCTGGCGACTGTTGCATTTTATTTTGTCACCATGGATGCCATTGCTTTTTAGGATGCTTTTTTTGTTTTTTCCCTGATAGCGGATTGCCTCAAAAGCTGCGTTCACCTCACTGTCACTATGTGTCTCTACAAGCAGTTCTTTGTATTTGTCCTTTGCGTTTAAGTCAATAAGGTAAAACATTCCATAGAGATAGTCATCTTTTTGGGAGAATAGCTTTTCCTCATTTACATATACTTGGATAGTGTCATTAGAATTTTTTCTGTACTTGCATTTGATTTCGATTTTTTCTTTTTTCTTATCACCATTGAGATCATAGTAATAAGTCTTGTTTTCCTTCAGTTTCACAACTTTACTGCCCGATGCCTGTGCTGTTGAAGCTGGGGAAAGGCACGCGCAAAATAGGCACAGCGCCAATAAAAATGATAGTTTTTGTTTCATAAAAAATCCTCCTCCTGTTCCTTTGTGATACACGTATTTCATAGTTTTCAAATCCGCCTTGTTTGCCCTCTACAATTATTTTCGTATTTTTTACATGGATGTCACACGTTTCTCATAATTTTGTGCTACCTTACAAATTTAAAATCGCTAAAAAAATAGAGAGCTCAAAAAATTTTGTAGGTTTGTCAAACATGTATTGTAATTTTACATAAAAAATGGGGAACTAAAAAATTTAATCTTGCAAGAAAACAAAACATGTGTTATAATCGAATACGGTCAGGGGCGAATGGAGCATTTGCCCTTGTATATGGATGGATTCCCGAGTGGCCAAAGGGGGCAGACTGTAAATCTGTTGGCAACGCCTTCGAAGGTTCGAATCCTTCTCCATCCATTATAAGATAATTTTAACGGCTGTTTCTTCCAGAAGGAGGAGGCAGTCATTTTTTTATCTTATAGGAAAGACTTTGTCTGTTTTGTTCCTCTAAAAGAATTTAGAAAGAATGCTCAAAAATGCTCAATTTTCATTCGGAAACGCCAACAAATTGTTACCGTAAAAATATATAATATAATATCATACTAAAATATATGGAGGAGGGAAACAAAATGAGAAAAAAACATTGTAACAAATTAACAACGGTTAGAAATGCATTTTTGTCCATTTTGCTTTCTGCGAGCATGGTTGTAACCGGCGCCGGAGCGGCAGCGCCGACAGTCGTCCAGGCGGCGGAAACAGCCGGAGAAGTTCATTGGATATCGTCCCAGGAAGGGAAATACATGCAGGATAAAGGTACGCTGACGACGACTGCATGGGATGCGAATAACCATAATGAACTCTATATTGATGTGGACGAGAACATTACATATCAGGAGATGGCGCAGAATATCTGGGGCGGCTGTTTCAATGAGCGTGGATGGCATAAGTTGATGCAGTTGACAGAGGAAGAGCGCAATCATATTCTGGATCTGCTGTTTGATCCCAATGAGCCGG
>CAJUTD010000141.1 GCA_910589635.1 uncultured Lachnospiraceae bacterium
TCACCCGCCGGCTCCTTCTCCGTCGGTTCGTCTTCCGATACCCCGTCTTCTTCTCCTGATTCTTCCCCCCGGATTTCCCCTTTCTCCGTCTCCTGACCTTCTCCCTTTTCTTCCTCCGAAGGGTTCGACCCCTGATTCTCCCCGTCAGCAGGCGTCTCCGAAGTTTCTGCATCATCCGATGCCCCGTCCTCTTTATCGGTATCCTCCCCGGCATCGGCGGGCAGACCTTCCTCCCCTGTCTGCTCCGTTCCCTCAGACGACACCTCAGCCTCGTCAGCCGCGGGCTCTTCCGTTAAAAGTTCGGCCACAGGCTCCTCTTTGGCAGAAACCATCGCCGTTCCAGCCGGTTCAAAGGCCATCACCGCTGAGAGCAGCAATGATAAAAATATTTTCCTGCATTTCCTGCTTCTTCTCATCTCATTCATCCTCTTTGCTATAAAGCTGCAACAAGCTGCAGACATCTTCTCAAAATCAGATAATTTCTTTTTCAATTTTAGCATAGAACAACAGGGGGCACAATAGAAATCCATGCCAACGCCGCGTTATCCTCAGAAACATATTCGTATCAAATGTACCTAAGCATATTCGTAATATCGTATTTGGCACGACTGCACAATACCATACTGTTTTCCGACGATGAAATCCTTATACGCTGCCTTGACCGCGAAGAATACTATGCGGATCTGCGCAACTACGAAAGAGCCATCGCGGAAAAAGAACAGAAACTGGGACGGGGCCGTATAGAACATGATCAAGATTTACGCAATTACAAGAAGGCCATCGCGGTAAAAGAGCAGGAACTGGAACAGAACCGTGAATATTACGAAGCGCAGATTCGTGAGCTCCACTCTGAGATAGAACAGTTGAAAAAGCAATCCCAATGCTGACAATGGATTGCTGACTTTAATGGTACACTTTGTACCTCTTAAGAGAAAGAAACGCGGCATGATATCCTCTCTCGGAATCATGCCACGTTTGCCTAACAAAATAAATTGATTAATATTATTGTCCCTATTTCAATACATAAACTTTATAGGATACCTTCTTACCACTTCCATCCGTAGCCTTAACTGTAACCGTAACCATCGTATCTTTCTTTACTTGATATGGTGTCAAAAGTAGCTGGTAAGCTCCTATTTTAGAGTTATAATAAGTAGTTGCCTCCAACGCTTTCGGATTCGAAGACTTGGCCTCAATATACCCTCCCACTACATCCGTTGTAATCAAGCCTGCCCAGAACAATCGATTACCATCTTCATCTAACGGCACTGCCCTCAATGCCAAGCCATTTATATATCCCGGTGCTGGTATTAGCTCTGGTACGGACAATTTAGTCGCCGGGTCAACAGCAACCACTACATATGTATCCTTTGCTCCACCACCGTCGGCCGCCTCCGCTGTCACTGTACATTGATAGTTCTGAATGCCTCTCTTTGCAGAAACCTTACCCGACGCATTCATGGTAATGCCGCTTGCCGGCGGTATATCAATACTCCATTTGACTTTTTTATTTGATACCGCGCCGTACTCGCTCTCAAGTGTCGCCTTTAGCTGAATACTCTTTCCTTTGACAACTACCATGTCTATCCCCCGACTAGACGCAGACAATGTCTTTGTGCTAGAAGAAATATGAACCTTCGTAACAGGATTGCAAACGGTAACGGCACAAGTAACTTTCTTTCCGGAACCATCCGCCGCCGCAAGTGTAATATTGGTCTTACCTACTGCGCGCCCCTTCGCTGTAACAGTAAGAGAAATCAGGTTTCCGTTTCGGATTGCAGTAGCCTCAGCAATATTGGGATTGCTGCTCTTCACTTCAAATGCATCTAAATCTGCCTGCGCATTCGTTCCCTCAATCTTGACATCAACTGTCGCTGATGTCTTCGTTTGACTGGTGACTGCCCGTCGGAAAATGGTCATCTTCTTATCAGATGATTTACTAAAAGCAATCGTTTTTATCGCACCCTCGCGTATAACAATATCCTTACTGTCTTCTTCCCCACTGCCATCTGTCGCCACAGCTTTCACTGTGTAACTGCCCTTAGACGTTCCCTTTGTAGTCAACTTACCATTGTTCTTATTAATTTTTACACCCGTACTTGCAGCCGGTTCCTGATTGGTCGCTTTATCTATGACACTCCAAGACACTTTCTTAACAGTAACATTCGACGGAAGAACCGTTGCCTTAAACGTCACTCCTTTACCTGCCGCCACAGAAGAAGAGCCTGTTATCTTAATGTCCGTAGCAAGCTGTTTAACAGTAACCGTACATGTCGCCTTTTTACCACTAGAATCATTGGCAAGTGCAGTAATTGTAACTTTTCCGGCTTTAACAGGCGTTATGACACCATTTTCATTGACCGTAGCAATCGCTTTATTATTAGTGCTCCACTTAAAATCAGTAACCGCTGCAGGCTTTCCGTCAACGTATTCCGCCTTGAGCAGCTTCCCAAGATCACGATCCGGGTCGTCCGTCTTCGGAATCCCCAATGTCAAACTCTTCTTATCAAATTTCGCCGTCTTTAGCTTCGTACTCTCAATAACGGTTATGACGTACTCGCCGTACTTGCCGGAACCGTCTTTTGCCGTTGCCCGTGCCGTATACTTAGCCCCTACTGTCACACCTGTTTTCGCTGTAACCTTACCGAATGCGCTGATGCTGATTTTATCTTTTGCAGCCGTCGCCTCAGCTCCGTCTGCAGTATACAGCTTCCAAGTCACTTTTTTATTCGTCGCATATGCTGGCAGCACTTCTGCCGTAAGCTGCGCACTCTTGCCTGCCGCCACCTTATCTATACCTGAGACTGTGATGGAGCTTACATCAGGCTTTAAAGTAAATTTAACAGATTTCACCGGGCTGGCGACGCCACTTTCATTCACCGCAATTGCTTTAACTGTTCCCTTCGTAATCTCCGTTATAGGAAAAGACGTCGTATATAACTCCGTATTTTTATCAGCCTCGCCATTCTTATATACCGGATTCTTACCGTTAACTGTATAATAAATATTCATTCCGTTCTGCGCAGTAATAGTAACCGTAACTTTCTGCGCTTTCGACGCATCATCAGGCACAATACTGATTGTCGGTGCCTGTGGCTTCACGGAAGCGGTAGAAAGTTTAAATACTTTTGTCAGGCTTGTGACTCCGGCGCCCATCCCGCTGCCCGCTGCTTTAACAGCATTGCTCTTCATCTTTTTTTCCAATGCATCTACTCGGTCGCCATTCTTTGTCATGCTCTTCAAAGAAGCGTCACCACTCAAAATAACCGCCGCTTCCCCCGTCGCTACGGGACATGCCATAGATGTACCATCCATACTTACATACCCGCCATCATTGTATGTAGACCAGATAGCCACGCCCGGAGCGCTTACATCCACCCATGAGCCATATGTAGAAAAATCTGCTCTGCTGTTATTTTGGTCTGTGGCAGCCACACAAATAATATGCTCATAGCACGCCGGATAGTTAATGCAGTTTGCTCCGTCATTGCCGGCTGATACAAATATTGCAATTCCCTTATTATACGCCTCTGTTACTTTTTTCTGGCATATATCATTATATCTCGGACCGCCAAGGCTCATATTGATAACATCCACATCCCATGTTATCGCTTGTCCGATACCTTGTATAATCGCCCAGTCCGTACCTGCATTTTCGCCACCATTTAATACATTGACAGCATAAAGCGTTGCATCTGGCGCAATACCCGCTCCGCCCTTTCCGTTATTTGCCTTTGCACCGATAATACCAGCCACATGCGTCCCATGTCCACCTGCATCGGCTGCAGTACCACTCCCGACTGTAAGCGAATTTCCGGTTGCATTAGCCTCACCGGCAAGTGTCAATTCTTCATGATCCCCTTTTACGCCTGTATCGAGAACGGCAACCTTAACACCGGAACCGGTATAACCTTCCGCCCAAGCATAGGGAGAACCTACTGCCACATGCTGCCACTGATACTTTTCGTTTTCCGGCATAAGTTCTGGATCATTATAGGAAGCCGCTGCCTGCCCATATGCTTCTAGGTCTGGAATATCTTCCCTCTCTGCATATGCTTCAATGCCTGTGTCTTCCGTTTCATACTCCGTCTCTTCAACTTCAATCATACCGCCGCTACTACTTTCCATAGCAGCATTCTCAACATGTGGATAACGGTAATAGTTCGGCCATACAGCCGGCAGCCTGTTTCTTGTAGATGCCGCCGCCTTTACCGCGCTGACAACCGTATCTTCCTTTCTCAATTCCAGCAAAAGCACTCCATTATCAAAACCTTTGATGTCTGCATTATAAGCCTCCGCAATCATCTCAGCTTCTTCCTGCGAATC
>CAJUTD010000142.1:0-3058 GCA_910589635.1 uncultured Lachnospiraceae bacterium
CCACAGCCCTTCAGGGCATCTTCATAGCCCCTGCGCTTGTTCATGCCGCTGTAGGAATGACTGGTATAAAGATACAGGATGCTGCGGCAGCCGGAGGCGATCAGCAGCCCTGCGGCATTATGGGCGGCCAGGCGGTCGTCGCAAAGAGTAGAATAAACGTTCTCTCCTTCCAGATAACCATTGACCAGCATGATGGGAAGCTCTTTGGCTGCATGGATAATATAGTCATTATCTTCAGGACGGTTTTCCACAAATTTGGAGCCTGCAAGAATAATGGCATCCACCTTTTTGGAACGGAGCAGGTCAAAATATTTCTGCTTGGTCTCTAAAGAACTGCCGGTACAGCAAAGGATAGAGTCATAGCCAAAGCCGCGCAGTCCCTGCTCCAGATAATAGATGGCGTGGGCCAAGTATGGATCTGAGGAATCGGAGCACATGATCCCAATGGTCTGGATCGTACCTAATCCCAGTCCGCGGGCAAATACATTGGGAGTATAGCCCAGCTGATCCATGACTTCCAGCACCAGGGCTCTGGTACGCTCGCTGACATTAGGGCTGCCGTTGAGGACGCGGGAAACCGTGGCAATGGAAACACCGGCTTTTCTCGATACGTCATAAATGTTCATGATTTCCTCCACGCTGTGTACGCTTCGCAGCATATCGTACTCTGTCAGTATTGTATGTCCCGCTTTATCGAGTACAAACATGGTATGGGTGAAGTGTTTTTTACCCGTCTGCCATTCTGCGCACGTTTCACAGCACTAACCAGTATGGGTGAAATGTTTTTCGTCTTTTCGTCTCTTTGCATTCCCGCGTGGCAGATGCTTCGGCAAGGTATAAATTTCAGGGAATAAATCACCCGATTACCTACTGCCAAGTATGTGCTCTGCTTTGCGGTATATCCAAAGGACATGACGACAGATTCGATCCTTGTTCGGTCAACATAGTCCGCTGCGCCATTTTAGGCGCTGGACTGTACATAATGGGGATGGAGCGGTGGTTGCTGTTGCTGTAAGTGCTTACAAATCAATCTTATTATACCCAGCCTGTTGGAATAATGCAAGGGTTTTATTGCCAATTTATATGATTTTTAGAAACAAAACCTTTATTTTACTTGACTTATGCACAAGAATTATGTAAAATACGTGTAAGTACTTACAATAAATCATACCGTTCATTACAATCCATGAAAATCAATGGTACGACAGCAGTATCAGGAACACAGACATTTTAAAATCTGAATAAGGAGAAGAACCATGCAGGATTTTATCAGGATTCACGAGAAGGATAATGTGGCAGTGGCGCTGCGCCCTATTAAAAAGGGAGAGGAATTGGCAGTGGGAGGCCATAAGGTGAAGACATTGGAGGAGATCCCTCAGGGGCATAAGTTTGCCTTAAGACTGGTAGCGGCAGGGGAGCCGGTGATCAAGTACGGTTTTTGTATCGGCAATGCCAAAGAAGATATTCCAGAGGGAGGATGGGTCCATGTGCATAATCTGAAAACCGCATTGGGAGATCTTCTCACTTATCAGTATGAGCCTGCAGCATCTCCACTCAAAGAATCGGAGCATGCATTTTTTGACGGCTACAGACGGGCTGACGGCAAGGCGGGAGTCCGCAATGAGATTTGGATCATCCCCACAGTGGGCTGTGTCAATTCGATTGCCAAGGCGCTTGAGAAGAAGGCGCAGAGGCTTGTGACCGGAACCGTGGAGGAGGTGATTGCATTTCCTCATCCTTACGGCTGCTCCCAGATGGGCGATGACCAGGAGTACACCAGAAGGGTACTGGCGGACATGGTTCATCATCCCAATGCCGGCGGTGTGCTGGTACTGGGCTTAGGCTGTGAGAACAGCAATATTCCTGTATTAAAGGAGTATATTGGGGAATATGACGAACAGCGTGTGAAGTTTCTTCAGTGTCAGGATGTAGAGGACGAGCAGGAGGAGTCTATGAGGCTTTTGGAGGAGCTTGCGGTTTATGCAGGCGCTTTCAGCCGGGAAAAGATCGATGCCAGCGAGCTGATTATCGGCATGAAGTGCGGCGGCTCTGACGGGCTGTCAGGCATTACGGCAAATCCCACTGTGGGAGGCTTTTCCGATTTGCTGATTTCCAAGGGAGGGACTACCATTCTTACGGAGGTGCCGGAGATGTTTGGGGCGGAGACGATTTTGATGAATCGCTGCGAGACGCCGGAGCTGTTTGAACAGACGGTTTCCCTGATCAATGATTTTAAGAACTATTTTACCAGTCACAATCAGACTATTTATGAGAATCCATCGCCGGGGAATGGCGGCATTTCCACCCTGGAGGACAAGTCTTTAGGCTGTACCCAGAAGTCGGGAAGCGCCCCGGTGAAAGGTGTGCTTGCATATGGGGAGCCGGTGAAGGTCAAGGGACTGAATCTTTTGTCAGCGCCGGGAAATGATTTGGTGGCATCCACAGCCCTGGCAGTTTCAGGAGCGCATATTGTCTTGTTTACAACCGGTAGGGGAACCCCCTTTGCATCTCCTGTGCCTACAGTGAAGATTTCCAGTAATTCTAAGCTGGCAGGCCACAAGAATAACTGGATTGATTTTAATGCAGGGCGCATGGTGGAGGATAAGACAAAGGAGGAGCTTGCCCAGGAGCTGTTTGACTATGTGCTGGAGGTTGCCTCCGGGCGGAAGGTGAAGGCAGAGGAAGCTGGATTTCATGATATGGCGATTTTTAAACAAGGCGTTACTCTGTAGGGTTTGGCTGTCAGGGGATTTTACAGTACAGGCAGCGGTCTGTCTGCATAGAATAGAAGGGCGTGTGGGCATATGAAGCTGAATCGGACGACTCAGAGGACAGTGGAGATTCTTAAGCTGGTCTCAAAGAATCCGGAAGGAATTACACTAGATGAAATTTGTGAGAAATTAGAGCTTCCCAAGACCAGTGCCTATGATATTGTGACAACGCTGGCAGAGATGGGGATGGTCAACGTAGACAAGGGGGTCCGTCAGCGCTATACCATCGGTTTGACGGCCTATCGGATCGGGATTCATTATACCAATAATCTGGATGTGATCGGAGT
>CAJUTD010000142.1:3189-3989 GCA_910589635.1 uncultured Lachnospiraceae bacterium
AATTCCGCAAAAAAACTGAGAAAACGATTTTGAATAGAGAATTGCTGACGGCAGAACTGGATAAAGTAAGGAAACAGGGATATGCTTTGGACGCCAGAGAGCTGGAGGATCATATGGAGTGTGTAGGTGCGCCGGTGTTCGGGGCAGACGGCAGTGTGCTGGGCGCCATCAGCGTATCCAGTCTTTATAAGCCCACAGAGGATTATGAGGAGCTGGGTCAGATTGTGGCAGAGAAGGCTGCCGGGCTGTCAAAGCTTCTGGGATATATTAGATGAAAGGCAACTGTTCAGCAGATCTGCGTATTCCCTGCGCTGATTGCAAGAAAACGCAGAATGGCAGGCGTAAAATCCCTGGCTGCAGGCGATTTTTGATGGATTTCTGCTCGTAACGGTGAGAACGCGGAACAGCTGCGGTGAAAAATAGCATTTTCCTGTTGACAAATCCGTTGGTAACTATTAATATGTAATTATAAAATTCGTATTTATGAAATAGAATCGTATATACGAATAAAAGAAAAGGAGAAGAAAACGCTATGAAAAAAGAACAGGTATTGGCAAGAATGAAGGAGGACTGCCTGGTGGCAGTTGTCCGCGCAAAGGACATGGAGCAGGGGGAGAAGGTGGTAGACGCCATTATTGAGGGCGGTATCAACTTTATTGAGATTACCATGACCATGGATGAGGGGAACCCAGTTGACTTTATTGCCGCTATGGCTAAGAAATATAAAAATAATGACAAGGTTGTCATTGGAGCCGGTACTGTTCTGGATCCGGAGACAGCGAGAGCGGTTATCCTGGCAG
>CAJUTD010000143.1 GCA_910589635.1 uncultured Lachnospiraceae bacterium
GGTGGCTTAGGCGTTCTCTGGGGAAAGAATGTTGCCTTCATCTTTGTACGCGAAAAAAGATATACCAAAGAATTTATAGACAGGGAAGGCTATTTTTCCTGCAACTTCTTCGATGAAAAATATAGAAACGATTTAAAATATTTCGGAATTGTCACAGGCAGGATCGAGGACAAATTCAAAGCCTCCGGCCTGACAGTAGGATTTCGGGACAACGCTCCCTATGTAGACGAAGCAAATTTCCTCTGCCTCTGTAAAAAAATGGCCGCCATCCCCATCACCGAAGCACATTTCCTTGACCCTGAAATCAAAGAAAAATGGTACTCCGGCAAGGATGACGGCAACCTGCATACGTTGTATGTTGGCGAAATCATGGAAGTCCTGGCGAGATAACCTGCTCTTATACCCCAGCGGGTGCACCCATAACACGCCCGCTGGCCCTATTTTAATTCAATTAATACTTTGTTATTCTTTCCCTTTATCGTATGGTACATCGTATCTTTCAGTATAGGCAACTTACATTCCGTCAAATCAACGGTAACATCGCTGCCAAAATTCTGTTTAACATTTTTTAATTTATACGCACGGAAGAATTTATACTGGTCCCATATATTGCCGGTTCCCCCGAAAACCATTGGAACCAGACTGTAAATAATTCTGTGGTTATCCGGCATATTATCTATCGCAGGAGCATAACCAATTTTCCCCTCTATCTGTAAGATTATCTCTTCCTGCGACTGCATGATTTCCAAATCATTTAAATCGGCTATCACCAGCTCCATTCGGAAATCTGCATATTCTTTCTGAACTTCCAATGCATTTCCATATGTAAAAGAAAATACACAAAGGCACCATCCCAACGCCAAACATGCAAGTTTTCCTGAATATAGTCTGTGGGTATTGCATACAAAAATCGCCAGAAAAGCCAGAAGCACAGTAAACCCATACATACCTCTAGGGGTAAACAGCGGCTTTTCTAACGCTAAATACACGCCAAATGATAAAATCAGCAATAGACACAACGTTAGACTCCCTACAAATAAAGCTATTATTTTATTTCTTGCTGAATCACGCACCATCACAAACAAAAACGACAACAAAATTGCAAGAACCAAAAGAAGCCAACTTATTTTAAAATCATTTTTTATCAGCGAACAATAACGATACAAATTTGATACAATGGTTGGAAGCAGCTTATCCAAAGAAGCCACGGAAACAGAAACATAATCTGAGGTTGAACCTTTCGGAAACAGAAAGATTTTATATATTCCCAGCCCTGTAAGATACCCAATCGCTGACACAGCAGCAAATTCAACTATTTGGCGTATTCCTTCCTCCTTGTGATTCCACCATTTGACACACAGAAGAACCACCAACATCGGAAATATACCCGAAGAGACCTGATAAGTAGTGCACATTATCAGTGTTCCTAAAATAATTGCTGCAATATAAACAAGCTTTTGCCGCTTATAAAACATCAAGGGGATAATGGAGGCAAGCACGGAGATTGCCATATAAGGAGCGTCATACTTATAAGAAAGGCATTGTAGAAAATACGGGGAAATTCCCAGGGGCATTAAAGCAGCAAAACTCCATACCGTCAGCTTCTTCTTTCCAGTAATAATATACACTGCGGCAACTCCCGAAATTGCAATAAGCAAAACTGCTAATAGTTGAGGCAAGGGTGAAATATCTGTTAGATAAGAATCTCCATGAATAACGCTGCTAAAAAATTCGGTAAAATATCTCCCAAAATTTAACCAGCCCTTTCTCCCTCTCATAATCCTATCCATATCATCCTTATAGTTAAAATTTGCGCGCAAAATAGCGCTGATTGATACCGTATAAAGAATCGTCAAAGTCAGACAAGGTTTTATCACAAACCGATATCTTTTTATTATTTCTTTCCATTCCGTAATTTTCTCCGTAAGTAATTTAGTCATGTATAACATATACCCTCCTTTTCGTAAAACGCCAAAATGTGTACTTTTTGAAAATGAAGGATATTAAAAAAAATGGCTGTCAATAAAACAGATAACCATTTTTTAATATATTTTGAAGTAATAAATTTAACGAAGCCATACATTATCGGAAGAAAAAGATAGACTTTAGCATGGATATGCTCTATAATATTTATGACAAAAACAGTGCCAAAAAGTACACTTTTTGACACTGTTTTTCCGTCTTATACAATTTCAATCTGGCACATCTTCATCGTAAGCAACGCTGCTTTATGGGACTCTGGCGTAACACCGGCGCAACAGCCGGCATCCACCTGGATTACCACCTCCGGCAGGGCCGCTTTCAACAGCAGTGCGTTGCTTACCACGCAGATGTCCGTGCACAGACCCACCAATTCAATTTCCAAGGGTTCACTCTCATTTTCCTTACGCAGAAGTTCCATCAATTCCAGAGAACCAAAAGACGGCTTATCAATCATATGCGCCATGTCTATCTGCGCTTCTAACTCAGGATGAATCTGCCACCCTTCTGTTCCCTTCACGCAATGGACAACCGGAAGTTTCCTGCCTTCTGCAGTCTCCAGGTAATTGTCGCTATGCGTATCCCTGGTTGCATAAATATCAGCTTTGTCATAAGATTTCATTTTCTCTATAACCGACTGCACGATGGCCTGTGCCTCCGCTGTTCCCAAAGACCCATCAATAAAATCTTTCTGCATATCCACGACAACTAAAACTTTACGCATTTTACTTCTCCCATATCTAAATAATTATAGTTGAAACACACAATCTCTTTCCTGTATACCACAATCGTCATTTATGTTTTAATTTTGTTTTCGGAAATACTCTGACCTGCCGGCGCAGGAGGTACTGATCGACTCAATCGCTACCCCGCCCCCACGTACAATCTCAATCTGCTTAAATTTGCTTTTCAGAAGATCAATCAACTCATTATTGCGCCGTTCTGTCGCTTTGCATTCTAAGAGTATGCTGTCTGTGCCGATATCCGACACCTCTACATGGAATACCTGGGCAATCTGGAACAGTTCTGCTTTCTCCTCCACCGTACACTCCTTTACCTTTGCAAAAAGAATCTCCTTCATATGGATAGGCACATCGGTAAAATCCATAACCTTAATTACCTCTACCATGCGGTTGAGCTGCTTTTTGATCTGTTCAAAGGTAATATCATCACTGGTAACGCAGATCGTCATGCGAGACACCGTCTCATCCTCCGTCGTTCCCACCGTAAGGCTCTGTAAATTGTAAGATTTCCCGGAAAAAAGGCCGGAGACTTTCGCCAGGACGCCCACCTGGTTCTCAACATACAATGCTATCCATCTGTTCTTCGTCATGTTTCCGTCTTCTCCTTTCCCTACTTCAAAATCATTTCCGTCATAGGATTTCCGCCCTTAACCATGGGAAGCACAATGTCTTCCGTAGCAATCATAAACTCAATAAGCACCGGCGTATCGCATCTCTTTGCCTGCTCTAAAGCCGGCGCAATCTGCGACTCTTCCGTAACGCGGATGCCGCAGGCGCCGTAACTTTCTGCCAGCTTTACGAAATCCGGCTCATACTTGGGACATTGCTCTCCCGGCCCTTTGCAGTCGCCCGGACAACCTTTACGCCTTCTTAAACATGTCGCCTCATAACGTTTGCCATAAAAAAGCTGCTGCATCTGGCGCACCATGCCCAGATAGTAATTATTGAATATGCACACGATGACATTGGCTTCCTGAGCCATTGCCGTGGCAAGCTCCTGGATGTTCATCTGCATACCGCCGTCGCCGCTGATACAGATAACTGGTTTCTCTGGACAGCCAATCTTCGCGCCAATAGCTGCTGGAAAGCCAAAGCCCATCGTTCCTAAGCCACCGGACGTAATAAACTGCTTCTT
>CAJUTD010000144.1 GCA_910589635.1 uncultured Lachnospiraceae bacterium
ACCTTGGTATAGACATATCGTCATAGATGGCTACAGCAGAATAAAGAGAGAACGAAGCTCTGTGCGGCAGGAAATTCCGCACAGAGCTTTTTGAGGATAAATAGATATAAGGAATAGAAGGAGAATACATGAAGACAGAGACGGAAGTTTGGGCATATCTGGAGCAAATTGCCGGAAGCGGCATTGTTATGGGACTGGAGAGTATGCGGGAATTAATGGCAGAGCTTGGAAGTATTCAAAACGACCTGAAAATTGTCCATGTGGCGGGAACTAATGGCAAAGGTTCTGTGTGCGCGATGGTATCGTCTGTGCTTTTACATGCAGGAATACGAACCGGGAAGTATACGTCTCCAGCAGTGTTTGACAGGAAAGAACAGTATCAGGTGGATGGGAGAAATATTACGCCTCATGAGGTGGCGGAGGTGTTTTCAGAGGTAAGGCAAGCCTGTGAAAATTTGACGGCAAAGGACAGAAGGCAGCCTACTGTGTTTGAAATTGAGACGGCGGCGGCGTTCCTATGGTTCTATCGCCAGAAATGCCAGGTGGTAGTCTTAGAGACTGGAATGGGCGGCGAGACGGATGCTACGAATATTGTAGAACATCCGTTGGTGAGCGTGCTTACTTCTATTAGTATGGATCATGTGAAGTTTCTGGGAAATGACCTTATGCAGATAGCACAGATAAAAGCGGGGATTATCAAGGAGCGATGCCGGGTTGTAGCCGTAAAGCCTGAGCGGGAAGTGGTTCAGAAAGTGATAGAGGATGCGTGCAGGGAGAAGCAGGCAGCTTTATTATACAGCGATGCCAGCAAGGCTTGCCATATCCGGCAGTGCATACAACGGGGAGAAATGCGGCAGTATTTCTCCTATCCGTTGTGTACGTCGGATGAAAAAAAACTGTCCGAGAAGAAAAGGGCTGAAGAAAATGGGTTTTCTTTGGAGGAGAATAACTGTCAAATCGAACTTTCCATGATGGGCGGTTATCAGATTGAGAACGCTGTCTGTGCAATTGAAACGTTGAAGGCTTTGCGCGACTGTGGGTTTGCTATTCAAGATGAAGCAATTGTAAAGGGCCTTTCACATACGCGCTGGGAGGGGCGGTTTTCTGTGCTTTGTCGGCAACCGTTGTTTGTGATGGATGGCGCCCACAACGCAGATGCAGCGAAAAAATTAGCAGAAACTTTGAAAATGGGTTTTACAAATTACAAAATAATTTATATAATAGGAGTACTTGCAGATAAAGCGCATGAGGAAATGATGGAAATCATGCTTCCGTTGGCGCAGAAAGTGTATACAGTTACGCCCAATCATCCCAGGGCGATGGATGGACAGGCGTTAGCGGCAGAAGCGGCAAAATATCATGCGTGCGTTTTCTTTTGCCCGACAGTGGAAGCAGCGGTGCACAAGGCATTTTTGGCTGCGGGGCAGGAAAACGCACTGATATTGGCATTTGGCTCGCTGTCCTATCTGGCGGATTTGCAGATGGCAGTCAGAGAATTAGTTTAAGGAGATAAAATGATAGACAAAGAAAAGGTTAGGCAGGCAGTTACCCTTCTTTTAGAAGGAATTGGGGAGGACTGTTCCAGGGAAGGTTTGCGGGAGACACCCGACAGGATAGCACGCATGTATGAGGAGATTTTTGCGGGAATGGGCCAGACGCCCGCAGAAGCCCTCAGCAAGACGTTTGAAGTTGCGGACAGTGGAATAGTGATGGAAAAGGATATTGTTTTCCATTCAATCTGCGAGCATCATTTGCTGCCATTTTATGGAAAGGCACATGTGGCATACTTACCGGACGGCAAGGTGGCAGGGTTGAGCAAATTAGCAAGAACGGTGGAAATATATGCCCGCCGTTTGCAGATACAGGAGCAGTTGACGGCACAAATCGCAGATGCGTTGATGATTTACCTAAAACCTAAGGGCGTCATGGTGATGTTGGAAGCGGAGCACATGTGCATGACAATGCGCGGGGTGAAGAAGCCTGGAGCACAGACTGTTACGGTGGTTACGCGTGGACAGTTTGAGGAAAGCGAGCGTTTGCAGGAGGAATTTTGGCGGATGCTGGGACGTTGACCTACGCTGATAAGCTATAAATATAAAATTATTTCCACTATAGTACGCGAAACGCGTATATTTTGGGGAAAAGGAGAAACTAGCGCCATGCAAAATATTATTTCAGAGATGCAGATTGGGAACCAGACGTTTCAGGTGGCAGGTTCCACTTATGTTATGGGAATCTTAAATGTAACGCCGGATTCTTTTTCGGATGGAGGCAAGTATAACAACACAGATGCGGCATTAAAACAAGTAGAACGCATGGTTGAAGAGGGGGCGGATATCATTGATATCGGTGGTGAATCCACAAGGCCGGGCTATCAGATGATATCTGAGAAAGAAGAAATACAAAGAACAGCGCAGATTATCCAGCTTATCAAAGAAAGGTTTGATATTCCGGTTTCTATTGACACATATAAGAGCAAGGTGGCTGAGGCGGCTTTGCAGGCGGGCGCGGATATGATAAATGACATCTGGGGCCTGAAATATGATAAAGAGATGGCTAAGGTAATTGCTACTTATGGTGTGCCTTGCTGCCTGATGCATAACCGGAACAATACCGAGTACTATAATGTTGTGGAGGATGTGAAAGCAGACCTTAGGGAAACATTAACACTTGCCCGAAATGGCGGGATTGCGGAGGATAAGATTATGTTGGATCCCGGCGTAGGATTTGGCAAAACGTATGAGCATAACCTGGAAATAATAGGTAAGCTTGGAGAGCTTAGGGAGCTAGGCTTTCCGCTTCTTTTAGGAACTTCGCGTAAATCAGTGATTGGAATTACACTGGATCTTCCGGTGACAGAACGGTTGGAGGGGACGCTGGTGACTACTGTAATGGGTGTGATGGCAGGCTGTTCATTTGTACGGGTACACGATGTCCAGGCAAATAAACGTGCCATACGGATGACAGAAGCTATTATGCGCTATGGACGAAAGACAGTTTGGCGAGGAGCGGAAGAAAACAGAGGCTAAAAAGAGAACACATAGAGTAAAAGCTGATTTGAGGAGATAATAAAAGCATGAACGAGTGGGAACTGGATCAGATTCATATCAGAAATTTGGAGGTCTTTGGCAGACATGGTGTATTTCCGGAGGAAAACCGTCTGGGACAGAAATTTATTATTAATGCCACCTTATATATTACTACTAGAGAAGCGGGATTAAAAGATGATTTAACTAAATCTGTGCATTATGGAGAAGTTTCGCATTTTATGACCAGTTATATGACGGAGCATACATTTGGACTAATAGAGACGGCTGCGGAGCAGATGGCGCGGGCGGTTCTTTTACATTTTCCAGCGATGCAGCGGATTACGCTGGAAATTTTAAAACCTTGGGCGCCTATTGGACTTCCTTTGGAAGCCGTCTCTGTGGAAATTACGCGCGGTTGGCATCGCAGTTATGTGGCGGTCGGTTCTAACCTGGGAGACAGGGAAGCGTATATCAGGCAGGGGATTGCTTCTTTAGATAGCAGAGAGGATTGTGTGGTTGAACGCGTGTCGGAGTTGA
>CAJUTD010000145.1 GCA_910589635.1 uncultured Lachnospiraceae bacterium
TTATAAAAATGCTGATAGGAACAGCTTCTTGTGGACAGAACTGCGGAAACTCAAGCCTACCTTGTATTTTAATGGGCAAAGGTATATAATAATATGGTGTGTGTACGCACCATAAACATACAAACCAGAAAATAGTAAAATCTTTTTTTATTTGAAAAAGCGTTGTTAAGGTAACGGAGTGGATTTATCCATGTGAAAAGAAAAAGGAGCAGAGGAAATGAGAGAAGCTAAAGGGGAGAAGATTATCCGCAGAATTGCGAAAGAGAACAGGGTTGATGAAATATATTTCGCTCCTACGGCACCACCGATACACCATTGAGCACTGCTTTATGTTTTGCTAATTGACAAGCGTATCAGCCTGCGCAGATTGAGTCAATGGTAAAGGCTATCGCTCGCACTAAAGTGCGCCATTGACACAAACTGCTTCGTCTGATGGATAACAATCAAGCAAAACAAAGGGGCGGTGCTGTTCTGCGAACAACTGGTGCTAATGCACGAATCAAAAGTGCTGATGGCGTGTATGGGTGGTGCTATTGATGCGAAATAATCAAATAGCGTGAAACGCTTTATACAATGGAGCTTATATTTTATAATTCAACATGCAAATAAAATACTTTATTATTGGAGAAGTGGACTATATGCACAAGGACCTTGTCAGCGCTTCGTTTCCTTCCGATACCAGTAAAGTGTTTTCAGGCTGAAATAGCCATAACCTATGGCAAGCACGAGCAGCATAAGAGGAAAGATGCCGCCAACCATTCGGCCCAGCGCAAAGGGCAGTTCAAACAGGAAGGCCAGCACAAATTTAGAGCCGCTCAGTTCCCACAGCCCCGGCGTGTAGAAAAGGTCTTTCCACCCGGAGGGAAAAGGAAAATGGAAATTGTTCCAATATATGACAAGCAACGGCAGATATAGTGCAAACATCATCAGCCAATTGTTGGAAATCCGGCGGTAGCGGGCTGCTTTGGAAGGAGAATCGGAAAAAATTTCTTCCTGGCAGTCTGGGCGCATTCTTTCAAAATATTGGTTTCCCTCTGATTTTTTACCGGCGACATGATGCCAGCCGTAATCTTCAAATAATGTCAGGTAATCTATGAAATCTTCTTTCTTAGAAAAAATGCGAAAATCCATCCTCACTAGAGGCAGGAACGGTTCTGTGTTCTGGTCCTCTGAGTGGGGACTTTCAACATGAGCAGTTTCCGTAACTTCATGTTCCACGTTAGCGGCAGGAGGAAGTTTTTCAAACACATATTGTCCCCAAGATACATTTTTCAGGCGGTAGCCCTGGGTGATGATAGAGTTGATCCACGCTTCCTCTTTGTCAATATTTAGAAATAATTTGAACTTTGTCATAGGGATGCTCCTTTCTATAAGCCAAAAACTTTGTCATGGGGGTGTCTTTGCCAGCGGTTGCGAATTGTATCGCAGGGATGTTTCATTCTATAGATTATGGTCTTCTGCTACCTGTACCAGATAGCGGAGGCGTCTGGCTTCCAGGCCTAACACTTCTTTGCCGAGTTCGGTAGTCTGATAGACTTTCCGCCTCTTATCTTCACTTTTAACAGAACGGATGAGCTTCTGTTTCAGAAGATTTTCAATAGCGCCGTACATGGTTCCGGCTGCAATCCGCACATTTCCATCGCTTAATGTTTCTACCTTCTGCATAATGTAATAGCCGTGTCCGGGTTCCAGCAGGGCTACCAGGATATACCAGGTGGTTTCCGTAAGGGGCAGGTAACTGCTTAAATTCATAATATATCTCCTTTTGTATTATACAGTATAAATATACAGTTTAACTATATATTTGAATTATATACAGTTTAACTGTATATGTCAAGAAAAAGTTTTTGCAACGGAAACCTTTTGAACGGATGAAAACTTTATTGATTGCTTCGTGCGACAGCTCCAGAGTGATTTTTGTGCAAGAACTTCTGGTACTTAAATATCGCTTATTATAAAAAAGGGGAAACTGATATTATATAGGGATTGACAAAATGATAAATTTTTTGTATGATACTTATACTTTAACAGTTTAAAGCGCGAATGCAAAACGGTAATAATAACAATATATGGTATAGAGTGTGACACCAAAGGTGTTTTTGACACCCGAATCTTAATAGTAAAATATCAGAAAAAGCGCGTGGAATGGAGGAAATAGAGATGTCAGAGAATTACAATCAGAGGACGTTGATGGATTACAGTCCGGATATCAAAGTGTTGGACTGTACGATGAGAGATGGAGGACTTGTAAATAATTTTGCATTTACAGAAGAATTTGTCCGCGATTTATACCAGGCGAACATAAAAGCGGGCGTCGATTATATGGAGTTCGGTTATAAGGCGTCTAAAGATGTGTTTGACCCTAAGGATTTTGGTAGATGGAAATTCTGTGATGAGAAGGATATCCGTGCCATTGTGGGGGATAATAAATCTCCTTTGAAGATATCCGTGATGGCGGATGTGGGACGCTGTGATTATAAGAAGGATATCCTGCCAAGGAAAGACAGCGTGATAGACCTTGTGCGCGTGGCGACCTACATACATCAGATTCCGGCGGCAGTTAAGATGATAGAGGACATCAAGAAAAAGGGGTATGAAGTGTCGGTAAATATTATGGCCGTGTCTAAGGTCAACAGCGATGATTTGGATGCAGCGCTGCATATTCTTGCCAACAGTTCTGTGGATGCTATTTACCTGGTGGACAGCTTTGGTTCCTTCTATCCAGAGCAGATTACGAAGCTTTCCAAGAAATATGTAGAGATTGCAGATGCATCTGGTAAGATAGTAGGAATCCATGCGCACAACAATCAGCAGCTGGCATTTGCCAATACGATTGAAGCCTGCCGTATGGGCGTATGCCTTTTGGATGCGACGGTAAACGGTATGGGGCGCGGAGCGGGCAATTGTTTCTTAGAGGCGCTGCTTAGCTTCCTCAAGAATCCCAAATATGATGAAGTTCCCACGATTCGTTTTGTAGAAAAGCATATGCTCAAAATGAAGGAGGAGGGAGCGGTCTGGGGTTATGATATCCCTTACCTGCTGACAGGAATCTTAAACAGCCATCCTTCGACAGCCATCAAATTTATCAAGGAAAACCGTACCGATTATACGAGGCTGATGCAGGAATTGATGGATCTTGAGTAAGCGCTGACATGATAGACATAGGGAAAATATTATATGAAAGAAGCCAAGAGAGATTGCCGTTATCATATGGCAATCTCTTATAAATAATGAAGTTTTAAAACGCTAGAGGAGAATGGAAATGGTAGATATTACGGTGATTGGGAATGCTGTGATTGATGTATTGGGTTATCCTGTTACAAAAGAACTTTTTGAAAAGGGTTCCATTGCTGCGGATAGTATAAAGGTTCTGTATGGCGGCGATGCCTTAAACGAGTCTGTGATACTGTCGCGTTTTGGAAAAAGAGTAGAATTGATATCGAAAGTAGGAGAAGATGGAGCT
>CAJUTD010000146.1:0-814 GCA_910589635.1 uncultured Lachnospiraceae bacterium
CAGCCCCTCATGAGTGAGGGGTTAGGGGAGCCACAGTGGGCTTGCCCACTTTGTTCTGTTTAGAGGATTTTGAATGAACCGGATGGAGCATTGAGGAGGGATGGAAATGGCACAGATAAATGTAAATGACTTGACGTTTTCCTATGAAGGAAGTTTTGATAATGTTTTTGAACATGCATCTTTTTCCATTGATACGGATTGGAAGCTGGGGCTTCTCGGGCGCAACGGCAAAGGGAAGACGACGTTTCTTAATTTGTTGATGGGAAAATATCAATATGAGGGGAGCATCACGACGCCGGTGGTGTTTGATTATTTCCCATATGGCATTACAAGGGCACAAATGGAGCAGCCAGCGGCGGAGTTTTTGGAGGAATTCAAGCAGCAATGCGAGCTTTGGCGGGTGATATGCGAGCTGGAAAAGTTATGTGAGGGCGCGCAGATTCTCTACCGACCGTTTGCAACGCTCAGTCCGGGAGAACGCACAAAAATACTGTTGTCCGTCCTGTTTTCCGGGGAACATGATTTTTTGCTGATTGATGAGCCGACGAATCATCTGGATGAAAAATCCAGGCAGGATGTAAAATCATACCTGTCTTCAAAGAAAGGTTTTATCCTGGTGTCGCATGACCGGGATTTGCTGGATAGCTGTGTGGATCACGTTCTCGTGCTGAACAGGAAGAGTATCGAGGTGCAGAAAGGTAATTTCACGAGTTGGTGGGAGAATAAGCGGCGCCAGGATACATTTGCGATGGCGGAGAATGAGAAGCATCAAAAAGAAATCCGCAAGTTACGGCGGGCTGCGGCGCAGGCCTCC
>CAJUTD010000146.1:824-3230 GCA_910589635.1 uncultured Lachnospiraceae bacterium
ATAAGAATGAAAATACGAAAATCGGGTTCGACCCGGTGAAAGAGCCAGACCGGCCTACGAGGGCGCACATCGGCGCGAAGACCAAAAAGATGCAGAGCCGTGTGAAGCAGATGCAGAAGCGGATTAATCGGGAAATAGAAGAAAAGGAAGGGCTTCTTGCAGAGTTAGAGCAGCCGGTAGATTTAAAGATGACGCTGCTTACGCACCATAGAGATACATTGCTTAGGGTCAGAGATTATACGCTTAGATATACAGATGCAGAAAAACCGCTCTTTACGGACTTGTCCTTTACATTGCGCAGGGGTGAGCGTCTCGCCCTGCATGGGGAGAATGGCTGCGGAAAATCTACGCTGCTGAAAATGATTTTGCAAAAAGCAGGTGTGGAGAAAAATGGACCGCCGCTCTCGGAGGCTGGGATTTGCGAGACGTCATCTGGATTGGTGATTTCTTATGTCAATCAGGATACGTCAATGCTCAAGGGAGGGATTTCTGAATTCTGTGCGCAAAGGGGGCTTGAGGAGAGCCTGTTTTGTGCAATACTCAGGCAGCTTGGCACGGAGCGCGTGCAGTTTTCCAAAAACATGGAGGAATATTCTGAGGGGCAGAAGAAAAAAATTCTCTTGGCCGCGAGCCTGCTTTCGCCGGCGCATCTTTTCGTGTGGGACGAACCACTCAATTACATGGATGTGTTTTCCCGGATGCAGATAGAGAAGGTGTTGTCCGAGTATCAGCCGACGATGCTCTTTGTTGAGCATGACGCCGTGTTCCGCGAAAAAATAGCGACTGCGGTTGTTAAAATATAAAATATAAAAGTTAGAAAAATGTAAAATGCGAGGGGATATTATTGACAAAGGAAAAGCGTGGTGGTACACTTTTCCTATATCCATTAAAATTAAAAGCAAGGGAGAGGAAACGTATGAAGAACTTTTTAAAAGTAGCAAAAGTAAGTTTTATGGTTATGGCGTGCGCTCTGTTTCTTGGGATAGGGATCAAAGCGGAAGCGGCGCCAGGCAAAGTTGCAGGTCTTAAGCAAGTAGATGCTAACTCTGGTTCCGTGACGATTCAGTGGGATGTTCCGGCAGGAGACGTCAAAGCATATCTTGTAGAATGGTGTCAGTCCAACACCTTCACGGGCAGTACATATAGTTATGCACAGACAACAGGCACAGGAGCGAAGATTACCAATCTTGCTGCTGGTAAGTCATACTATGTAAGGGTAACCGCAGCGGACAGCGAAGCAGCTGGTTTGACTTCTAATGCGATTGAAACTGTCACAGCGCCTTCGGGAAAGGTTGCAAATTTTAAGCAGACCAAAGCAGAGGCCAAGAAGATACCTGTGAGCTGGAAGAAAGTTACTGGTGCAAATGGTTATTATATTGGTTACTACAAAAAGAGTACAAATGGAAAGACTAAATTTGTCACGACTGGGAATGTATCATCTTATAAATTGTCAGCGGCAGAGAATACAAGATACCGTGTAGATATTCTTCCTATTAGAAAGAGCAGCACTGGCTTTGTTGCTTATGGAGCGAATAGCCCGGGATTCAAAGACATGGCTACTACACCTAAGAAGGTTACCAAGTTGAAATTTATAGGAAGCGGCAGCAGTACAGATCCTTATGCGAAAATGGCATATTTTTCTTGGAGCAGAAGCGATGCCGCAGAAGGATATGAGTATACTTTATATGGTAATAACGGTAAACAGGCAGCTAAAGGCACAATCAAAACAGACAAACCGAACAAGGGTGTAGCGATTTCCAACAAGAAACTCGTAAATACCCAGTTCATGAAGATCAGAGTCCGTGCATACATTACCGTGAATGGATCGAAGAAATATGGTCCTCCATCCGATTACTGCTGGTTTGGCAAATATCCGCCAAGTGTGAAGAAAGCAATGGCGGGACGGTATGCTTCCGATGGCGTTAAGATTTCCTGGAAGAAAATGACAGGCGCAAAGAATTATACTGTATATGTTTCTACAAAGCCGAATTCTGGTTATAAGAAAGTTACTACGACATCCAAGACGAGCTGTGTCATCAAGAAGTGCGGCGGTTCCACAATTACCACAGGAAAGTACTATTACTATAAAGTAGTAGCATCTAAGAAAGTGGGCAAGAAGACAATCAAGAGCGATGATGATTGGCATGGCGAATTTTTCATTACAACTAGATATTATTAAGTAACGAAAGGATTACCGTTCACTTGCGCATTGGCTGGCGAGTGAACGGTAATTTTATTCCCGCGGGCAATTTGATAAAAAGTTTGACTTTCCCCATTTTGTATTTTTATAGTACCAAAAGGTGGGGGTGTCGCACTAATATATTTACTCGTTCAAAAGGTCTTGCCGCTTTTGCGGCAAAGACAGAATGCACAAAAATTATCTTGGGAAGCTAGCTTCCCAGAGTA
>CAJUTD010000147.1 GCA_910589635.1 uncultured Lachnospiraceae bacterium
TCCCAAGGATTGGGCAGTTTCAGGTGGCGCAGGCACAGGCGTTGGGAATTCCCAAGGAATGTTGGAGCAGGTTACAACGAGGCGAAACACTTGAACTGGATGGAAAGACATATACGCCGGAAATGGTATTGGGTCCGCCGAGAAAAGGCATTAAGCTGGCTTATTGCACGGACACAAGGCCAGTGCCGGCTATTACGGAAAATGCGAAAAATGCCGATTTACTCATTATAGAGGGAATGTATGCGGAAAAAGAAAAGGCAGCGAAAGCCAAGCAGTATAAGCATATGACATTCTATGAAGCAGCGAAGATTGCCAGTGATGCGAAGGTGGCTGATATGTGGCTGACACATTTCAGCCCGTCTCTTATCCATGCGGAGGATTACATGGATGAAGTGCGCAGAATTTATGCCCATGCGAAACTGGGGAAAGATGGCAAAACGACGGAGCTTGATTTTGAGTAAGGAGGGTTTCTATGAAAAAAAATGGCTTAAAATCAATTATCATTGTGGTATTTTGTGCTTGCCTATGCGTGGGGTATTTCTTTTATCTTACGCACAAAACAGGCGGTAAGGAAGCTGCCAACAATGAGGTGGAGATGATAATCTCCAAAGATTTGGAGAATTCCTATCCTAAGACAGCGCGCGAGGTAGTCAAATTTTATAACAGGATTTTGAAATGTTATTATAGCCGTGGATACACGGAGGAACAGCTTGCGCAGATTGCGGAGCAGGCCAGGACTTTGATGGATGAGGAATTAAAAGAGAAAAACCCGCAGGATTCTTATTTGCTGGCGGTGAAAGAGGATATTTCCAATTTTGCGAAAGATGGGAAGGAAATGTACAATACCAGCGTAGAATCGAGTAATGAGATGGAGTTTAAGAAGGTGAAAGGCAGAGAATGCGCTTATGCCGATGTGGATTACTATATAAAGAGTAAAAAAGGCAGTCAGCGTTCCAGCCAGACATTTATTCTGCGCAGGGATGAAGGTAATAAGTGGCGTATCTTAGGATTTTATCAGTAGCAAGATGTAGATTTAAGCTGTATGAATAGACATGAGTTGGCGGAAAGGAGCAATAAGATGGATAGCAGCCAAAGGGACGTGACGATTTTGGCAATTGAAAGCTCCTGTGATGAAACGGCGGCAGCAGTAGTGCGAAACGGAAGGGAGGTCCTTTCCAATGTGATTTCCTCCCAGATTGCGCTTCATACACTTTATGGAGGTGTTGTGCCGGAAATCGCTTCCAGGAAGCATATAGAAAAAATTAATCAGGTAATTGAGGAGGCTTTGGCGAAAGCACAGATGTCCTTGTCAGAGATGGATGCAATAGCGGTGACTTATGGGCCGGGGCTCGTGGGGGCGCTTCTGGTAGGCGTGGCTGAGGCAAAAGCCATCGCCTACGCTGCCGGCAAACCGTTGCTGGGCGTGCATCACATTGAGGGTCATATCAATGCCAATTATATTGAAAACAGGGAATTAGAGCCGCCGTTTTTGTGTCTCGTGGTGTCCGGCGGGCATACGCATCTCGTTAAGGTTTGTGATTATGGGAAATATGAGATTCTTGGAAGAACCAGGGATGATGCGGCGGGAGAGGCTTTTGATAAGGTGGCGCGCGCGATAGGGCTGGGCTATCCAGGTGGACCTAAAATTGAGCAGGTCTCCAAGGAGGGCAACGCGCAGGCTATAGCATTTCCCCGGGCGAAAGTTGCAGAGAATCCTTATGATTTCAGTTTCAGCGGCGTGAAGTCAGCCGTGTTAAATTACATAAACGGCTGCAATATGAAGAATATCCCGATTGTGCAGGCAGATATTGCGGCGTCTTTTCAAAAAGCAGTGACAGATGTCTTGGTAGAACATGCTATGATGGCAGTGGAGGAATTTCAGGTAAATAAATTTGCAATTGCAGGCGGCGTTGCCTCGAATGCTACGCTGCGCAAGGGTATGCGCGAGGCATGTGAGCAGAGAAATGTGCAGTTTTACCATCCCTCGCCTGTTTTTTGCACGGATAATGCGGCGATGATTGGCACGGCGGCTTATTATGAGTATCTTGCAGGCAGGCGCGATGGCTGGGATTTGAATGCAGTGCCCAATCTAAAGTTAGGAGAGCGTTGATATGTCGAAAAAATATGCAGCGGTCGTGCTCTCAGCGGGAAAGGGAACACGCATGAACTCAGAAGTGCCTAAACAATATTTGCTGCTTGAAGGTATGCCCGTACTCTGTTATTCGTTACAAACCTTTCAACAGAGCATGATAGAAGAAATCGTTCTTGTTTGCGGTGAAGATGACTTAGAGTACTGCCGCAAGGAAATTGTAGAGAAATACGGTTACACCAAGGTTCGGGCAGTTGTCGCAGGCGGAAGGGAACGTTATCATTCCGTTTGTTGCGGCTTGGAGGAATTGGCAAAACTTTCGGAATTGCCGGATTATGTAATGATACATGACGGAGCCCGTCCCTTTGCAGACCAGGAAATTATTGAGCGTTGCGCGAAAGCAGTAGAACAGTATCAGGCTTGTGTGGCGGGAATGCCGGTAAAAGATACCATTAAAATTGCAGATGAATATGGTTTTGCAGCTGAAACGCCTGAACGCAAGTTTGTCTGGCAGATACAGACGCCGCAAGTGTTTGCATTCTCAATGATTTACCAGGCGTATCGGCAACTGTTAGAATTGGAAGCGGGCGGAATGGATATTTCCGTGACGGATGATGCGATGGTGGTTGAAACTGTAATGAAAAGACAAGTACGTCTGGTGGAGGGGTCCTACAAGAATATTAAGATTACGACGCCGGAGGATTTGGAGATTGCAAAATTATACCTGAAGGGGGCTGTTGCACGAAGCAATCTATAAAGTTTTCATCCGTTCAAAAGGGGCTGTCGCACGAAGCAATCTATAAAGTTCTCATCTGTTCAAAAGGTTTCCATAGCGAAGCAATGGAAACAACATGCACAAAAAATTACTCTGGGAAGCTGGCTTCCCAAGATAATTTTTGTGCATTCTGTCTTT
>CAJUTD010000148.1:0-977 GCA_910589635.1 uncultured Lachnospiraceae bacterium
AATTTATCAGCACTACATTTTAATCCAGCTTCACAAGGTCAATTTTCACCTCATCACCATATGTTTTCTAATAAATACATCAATATATTCAAAAAAATCATCATAGCATTCTCGTATCTTTTCATCTGACCAATTCCACCATGCGATTTCATTTAATGCTTCTATTTCTTCTTTGGTATATCTAAACCTGATAATACGAGCCGGAACACCTACAACCACTGCATAGTCCGGCACATTTTTTGTTATTACTGCACCAGCTCCTGCACTAACACCATTTCCTATATTTGCGCTATTTGTAATCAAAACATTTTTTCCCAGCCATACATCATTTCCGATTGTTATTTTTTTTAACTTATAACTTTTACCTTTTGGCGTAATATCCGCAAAATATGATGGGTGTCCCTTCCATTCATTCCATTTATTCGTATATATCCTGTCTGCTGTCTCTTCCAAATATAGAAACGGATGTGTAGATAAATAATCAATAGCATGGTTTGGTACAACATCAGTTCCCTCTGCAAAGCTGCAAAACGCCCCAACCGATTCCACTAAGCAATGATCGCACAATGGGCCATAGCTATATTTTCCACGACATGTTACCCCCCCCCCTTCGAAATTACTACTAAATATATCTATAATTTGGTCTGCGTCAAAAAACTGCTTTAAAGGTTGTAACGTCTCGTCATATATATCCGGATTCGCACAAGTAAACAAAACGGTATACTTACTGCTGTCCAATTCCTTAAAAAATCCAAATTCCTGATACTGCTGTTATATTGGGAAAGCCTGTTGTCAACCACATAATCTTCTACTATCCCAAAACTGTCGTTTAGAATCCGCTTTGCCAACACGCCGTATTCTCCATACGGATAGATGATAAAACTACTTTTTTTCTGATTAAGTGACTGCTCAATTGCATCCCGTATCTTCTGATAGTCTGTCATCACGTCTCCTTTCTCTTATCGAACAAGTTGAAC
>CAJUTD010000148.1:987-2991 GCA_910589635.1 uncultured Lachnospiraceae bacterium
TGCTGGACAGACTGAATTGTTTTCAATTCTTCTTCCGATATGTAATACTGCTGCTTATTTTGCTGTCTCATATCTCTGCCTTTCATACAAATAAAAATCTGATGCAAAATACGACAATTCCATACTTTACATCAGATTCTTCTAATTTTATCTATATTTCTATATCTAATATGCCTTTACTACTTCAAGTCATTCAGTTCCCCTTCCAGTACAGTAAGAGTTCCTGCTCTGCCTCATCTTCAGATACCGAATACTTCTCCGCTATCTTTTTCTTTGCGTCCTCTCTTGTCTGATTGGTCTCCTGCAGAATCTCTATGCTCAAACGCATACCTATCTTCAGGCCTTCTTTTTTCCCTTCCTCTCTTCCTTCTTTTTTTCCCTCCTCTCTTCCCTCTCCCCGTATCGTCCTCTCATATTTCTCCGCGTCAAACTCTTCCAATAACATTCCTAACACCTCCGCACGGTTCTTTAAGAGAAACTCCTTCAAGATACCTTCTTCTATACAATAATCCACCGCTCTGTTCAAAGCTGTCTGCATATCCTTTTCAGCAGCCATACAATCTCTTATCACGGCTACCAGCTTAGAATACTCATCCAAAACCTTACACTTCTCCATCAGCTTATTATTATGTCCGTGGTTAATGTTGAGCATCCGCACCGTCAGCTCTACATCTGCCTGCGCCTTCTTATTTTCAAAGGCATCTGACAGCTTTAACGTCTGCTCTTCCGGCATCTCCTTCACGCCGTTGTAAAAGACAACGCACTGTGGCGTAGGCAAGGTAATCTGCCCGGTTCCATACAGGCTTCTCTCCGCCTTCTCGATCACCATCTGGTACTCCTGCGCCAGATAGATCAGAAACCTTACCGGCAGATTCGGGCTGTATGTACTCTGGTGCTCATACATGCTTAATGTACCGGACAGAATATAGGCTAAATCGTTCTTCATCACTACATAAACCGCGCTCTCAATCGTCACAATCTCAAGCTGTGATGAATCCTCATATGCTGTCCCATTCAACGCGTTGTACAAATCCAGAAGCGCATATCTGTCTTTCTCAAACAGATACCGGAACAACCTGTCCTTTACATTCCGCTGCATTTGTCTTTGTTTCTGCCTGTACTGCTCCGGTCGCCTGCTTGCGTGTCTCTTCTTTTGTCTTCGTCTTGACATATGGTATCCTCCCTTTCTCTGGCAGGATATGATATGTCATAACAAATTGCACCCTCTCATTCTCTCCTGCCGTTTTCTGTTATGTTTCAAAGAAAAAATCCGACAGAAGCTGTCTTGAACGTGCCGAACGCACAACTGTTAGAATTCCTTTGATGCCTATATTCTAACAGCATCGCACGCAGCTGTCAACAATAATTTTGATTTCTTTTTGACGTTTTTCCGTTCTTAGGGAAGCCTTCCTCACACCACCGCCTCCACGATCATCTTATCCCCAACCTGCAGTTCCTTCACGCCCACTTCCTTCTTCTTATTAAAGTTAAAGCTGAGCATGTAGCCCTTATCCAGATGATAGTAGTCCAAGTATTCGGTAATCTGTCTTTCCCCTCGCTCATTATACTCATTTCCACGCCAGATTTTCAGTTCCACCACAAACTGCTGCCCTAAGTAATCCACGATCACGTCGGTTCTGGAAGCATCCTTTGTCTGCGCTTCGAGATAATAATTCCCCGTGCCATTGATAATCGGCTTCTTTCTCCGTTTCAGATAATACGCGCGAAGCTGTGCCAAAAAGTCAATAAACACCCGATTATTGGATGCGCTGTCCACCTCATCAATCATCGGCACAATCGGTCTGGAAGCCGCCCTGCAAACCCGACTCCGGATCACAGCGTCCTTCCGTATTGAAATAGCGCATTCCGTACCCTCCATACGCAAACCTTTGTTACCCTCATTCTAACATTTTATCAAAGGCATATAAAGAAAAGCCGTCGCCAAATCTGATATAAAGTATGAAATTGTCAAGGTGCCTTGCTATTTATAAATCAACCAAATAT
>CAJUTD010000149.1 GCA_910589635.1 uncultured Lachnospiraceae bacterium
ACCGAAATGAAATGTAGATGCCGCGAGGGTAAGTGCCCTGTGGGTGCAAATACCCTGCCCCTTGGGGCGAATTTGCTAAAAAGAAGCTATGGTATGCCCCGTAGCTTGCTGCGGGGTATTTGGATTATATATGCAGCCAGGAGGATTACAGATGGAAAACGAAGTGGTTTCCAAGAATTTTATTGAACAGATTATTGAAGAAGATATTAAGGAAGGACATTGCAAGACGGTTAAAACGCGCTTTCCACCGGAGCCGAATGGCTATCTTCACATAGGACATGCCAAATCCATTTTGCTAAATTATGGACTTGCAAGAGAGTATGGTGGCAAGTTCCATATGCGGTTTGACGACACGAATCCTACGAAGGAGAAGGTCGAATTTGTGGAGTCCATCAAAGAGGATATCAAGTGGCTGGGGGCAGATTGGGAGGATCGGCTCTTTTTTGCCTCTGATTATTTTGAGCAGATGTACGAGGCGGCAGTCAAATTAATTAAGAAAGGCAAAGCTTACGTTTCAGATTTGAATGCGGAACAGATTCGCGAGTACCGCGGAACTCTGACAGAACCAGGGAGGGAAGACCCGGGAGCAAGCAGGAGTGTAGAGGAGAATCTTGCGCTTTTTGAGGATATGAAGGACGGGAAATATGAGGATGGCAGCAAGGTTTTGCGTGCCAGGATTGATATGGCGTCTCCGAATATCAATATGAGAGATCCGGTGCTTTACCGTGTGGCGCATATGACACATCATAACACTGGGGACAAATGGTGTATTTACCCAATGTATGATTTTGCACATCCGATTGAGGATGCGATTGAGGGAATCAGCCATTCTATTTGTACGTTGGAGTTTGAGGATCACAGGCCTTTATATGATTGGGTGGTTCGTGAGCTGGGATACGAGAATCCGCCTAAGCAGATTGAGTTTGCCAAGCTTTATCTTACCAATGTAGTTACCGGCAAGCGTTATATCAAGAAGCTGGTGGAAGACAAGATTGTGGATGGTTGGGATGATCCGCGGCTGGTTTCCATTGCGGCTTTACGTAGACGAGGATTTACGCCGGAGTCCATTCAGCGCTTTGTGGAACTCTGCGGCGTATCCAAAGCAAACAGTTCTGTAGATTATGCTATGCTGGAATATTGTATCAGAGAAGATCTCAAGCTAAAACGTCCCAGAATGATGGCGGTGCTGAATCCTGTTAAGCTGGTAATTGACAATTACCCGGAAGGAGAAGTAGAATATCTCGATGCGGCGAACAATTTGGAGAATGAAGAACTTGGCAGCCGCAAGATTCCATTCTGCCGGGAACTGTATATTGAACGGGAAGATTTCATGGAAGAACCGCCCAAGAAGTATTTTCGATTGTTTCCGGGAAATGAAGTGCGTCTGATGCATGCCTACTTTGTGAAATGTGTGAGTTTTGTAAAAGATGAGATGGGAAATGTGACAGAGGTGCATTGTACCTATGACCCTGATACAAAGGTTGGAAGTGGGTTTACTGGCCGTAAAGTAAAAGGAACAATCCATTGGGTACCTGCTCCTTTCGCTAAGAAATGTGAAGTTCGCCTGTATGAGAATTTGGTGGATGAGGAGAAAGGCGTATACAACAAAGAAGATGGCAGTTTGAATTTGAATCCGAATTCATTGAGCGTATTGAAAGACTGCTATATTGAGCCTGCCTTGGCCGAGGCGGAACCTTATGACAGCTATCAGTTTGTAAGACAGGGATTTTTCTGTGCAGATGCCAAAGACTCTAAGCCGGACGCGTTAGTGTTTAACAGGATTGTGTCTTTAAAAAGTTCTTATAAGCTGCCAACACAGAAACAGTAGCACAAAGAGGAGGAAAGGTGCAATGAATTTATTTTCAGGGTTAGAGAAATTTGGTTTAAAATCTACGGAATCTATGCAATTGTTTGAGGATGAGCAGAAGGAGGATAAAAAAGGCGCAGAGGCGCACGCAGAGGAGAAGATTCCCGCAGAATCTGATTTCTTGTTAGAGAAGACCGTACACTGTAAGGTGTGCGACCATGTATTTAAGACGAAAGTCATTAAAAGCGGAAGAGTGAAACGTTTAGAACCTGACCGCGATTTGCGGCCAAGATTCCAATATATTGATACATTAAAGTATGATATTACATCCTGCCCGGCATGCGGGTATACGGCGATGAACCGGTTTTATGAGCATCTTACGCCCACGCAGGTAAAATTGATTAGAGAGCAGATTTCAAGTAATTTTCAGCCGAGCAATAAGCCGGAGAACGCTGTTTATGATTATGATGAGGTAATTGACCGCTATAAGCTGTCGCTTGTGAATACTGTGGTGAAAAAGGGGAAAGATAGCGAGAAGGCCTATACTTGCCTGAAGATTGCCTGGCTTCTGCGCGGGAAAGCTGAGACAATGTCAGACGATACGCCGGAGGCAAAAGCAGCGAAGGCTGAGGTTCTCAAAGAGGAGGAAGGGTTCTATCAGCAGGCATTTGAAGGTTTTATGAAAGCTATCTCAGAAGAAATGTTCCCGATGTGCGGTATGGAGCAGAGTACTGTTGACTATATTCTGGCGTATATGGCATATCATTTTAAGAAGTATGAGATTGCATCCAAATTCCTGGCAAGTGTATTGACAGCGCCTTCTGCAAGTCGGCGCATGAAGGATATGGCCTTGGAATTAAAAGAGGATATTATCGCAGAATTGAGAAAATAGAATAAGTGAATATGAATGGAATGATTGGAGGCATCGCATGGAACGACAGGGCAGGATTGCCGTGGCATTTGCCATTGTGGCATTTGCAATGATTTTTCTTACCGGTTGTACCACAGAGAAGCACACAGAAGCTGCGAAGGA
>CAJUTD010000150.1 GCA_910589635.1 uncultured Lachnospiraceae bacterium
ACACGCTCATTGTTCTTCTCCATTTCATCCTTCTTTGCGTTAATCATATACCGTTCTATCAACCATGTAAGCAACCATAAAAAGGCAAGCGTAAGGGGAATACATACTGCTCTGTTCAACATATTGGGAATAAACAGTGCATCTTTTACTGGCATTAAAACTTCTCCACGAGGAATCCACGAAACGATAATGGACACTGTAATCCCAATTCCTGTAATTAAGACCATTTTACTGTCTAAAAACAGAGAAGTAGCAAGCACAAATAAAAATATAAACGCCCAAAATTCTGTAGATGGAATCATATACAAAATAAAGTTATACTGGATAAACATAATAATAATTAAAAACACTTTTGCATGTTTTAACTTTTGTGGTTTTACGCTTCCCCCAGCATACCCAGTCTTCACAAACCATATCCCGATGGCAAGATATAGCAGGCAGGTAATATCAAATATAATCAACATCATCCAGCTTACTGTCGGAAAAAGACCAAATGCTTTTTGAAATGTATATAGCAATCCGGCGGCCTGGCATGCTCCGGGAACCGAAAGAAGTATAATAGCATATACTTTGTTAATGTATTCTTCCAATGCAGTAGTATTTTTGTGTTCCATTCCCATTCCTCCTAAAATTCATGTAATTGGACAATCATAATATATCAGGCACCGATTGTACAGAAAATAATTTTATTTCTTAAATGTGAATACAAAACATCTTTAAAAACTATACATTGCTATATTACTATTTTTTGGTAGAAACTTCAACTCCAAAACTTCAATAATAATAGATTGCCAGAACTTATATTGAAACGAATTCCATAACATGTTGTAATCCGGGAACTTGATGTCCCTGTACACTGAAAAATTGGACAGCGTCAATTTCTTGTAATTTACCACTGGCATGTGTATAATAGAGCGAGAGAAATATGAGCGGTGGAGGGACTACATATGAGAATGTATGATATTATCAATAAAAAGAAGCGCGGCGGACATTTATCAAAAGAAGAAATTTATTTTATGGTGGATGGTTATACGAAAGGTGAGATTCCTGATTATCAGGTATCAGCGTTAATGATGGCTATCTGTTTTCAGGGCATGGATGATATGGAGACGCTTAATCTTACGCTGGCAATGAGAGACAGTGGGGAAGTGCTGGATTTGTCTGCTATAGAGGGGATGAAAATAGAAAAGCACAGTACCGGGGGTGTTGGGGATAAGACCTCCTTGGTATTGACGCCCATGGTGGCGGCGCTTGGCATACCTGTGGCGAAAATGTCGGGCAGAGGGCTTGGACATACCGGAGGAACGATTGATAAGCTCGAATGTTTTCCAGGATTTTCCACTGAGCTGTCCAGGGAGCAGTTCTATGATAATGTCAATCGAATCAAAGTGGCTATCATGGGACAGACCGCGAATCTTGCCCCGGCTGATAAAAAACTGTATGCACTCAGGGACGTGACGGCAACGGTAGACCAGCTTTCACTGATTGCCGCAAGTATCATGAGCAAGAAGCTGGCGGCAAATGCCGACGCCATTGTATTGGACGTAAAGACCGGCAATGGCGCGTTTATGAAGACGGAGAAAGATTCTTTTGCGCTGGCGAAAGAAATGGTACAGATCGGTTTGGGCGTTGGCAAGCAGATGTCAGCGGTAATCACGGACATGGATCAGCCCTTGGGCAATGCTGTGGGCAATTCTCTGGAAGTAAAGGAGGCAATCTTATCTTTAAATGGACTGGGACCGCAGGATTTCATGGAGGTTGTCTATGCTCTGGGGACGGAGATGGTATTGGCGGCTAAAAGAGCGGAAATGCCCGAGAAGGCGAGAAGTTTATTGGAACAGACAATCAAGGACAGGACTGCGCTTGATAAGTTTGCGGAATTTGTGGAGGCGCAAGGCGGAGATAAACGTTTTGTGTACCAGCCGGAGCTTTTGCCGGTGGGCCTTATCCAGCTTCAAGTCATGAACACAGAAGAGGGATATGTTTCCAGGATTCTTGCTGAGGATATCGGGCTGGCAAGCCTTGTGCTTGGCGGTGGCCGTCTTACGAAGGAGAGTAAGGTGGACTTATCCGTGGGGATTTTAATTCACAAAAAACGCGGAGAACTGGTACATCCCGGCGATGTGCTCGCCACAATTTACGCGAATGATATGGAAAAAGCCAAAGAGGCTTATGGCAGAATCGTGCGTGCTTATGAAATCAGCCCGGAGCCGGTGGAGGCGGTTCCTATGGTAAAAGGAATTATCAGAGATGGCGTGAGACTGTGATAGTTTTCGCCGTTCGCAAATGTTATGCATGGCTGAATTGTTGGCTGCATATGTTTAACTATGGGAGTATGGAAGAAAAAGAAACTGACACAGGTAAAATCGAATATTGTGGAGTCCTTAGAGCTGCCTCGGGATATCGTATACGGCGCGGTGATTATAACGGCTATGGGGCGTAATCAGGTGCTGATAGAAAACTACAAAGGCATTATCGACTACACGCGGGAGAAAATACGCTTACAGACCAAGAACTGTCAGGTAAGCGTGATAGGGAAACGTCTCGTGGTCGAGTATTATACCAATGAGGAGATGAAGATTACCGGGTTCATTCAGGGAATATTATATGATTCATAAGGGGTAAGCGCATTGTTGATTGATAAAGTAAAGTATATGCAGGGTTATGTGCGGGTCAGGCTTTACGGTTATGCGCCGGAGCGTTTTTTAAATCTTTGCAGCAGCCGCAATATCCTGATCTGGAATCTGGAATACCATGAGGAGCAGTATGAGTTCTGTATCAGCCTAGGGGGATTTCGGC
>CAJUTD010000151.1 GCA_910589635.1 uncultured Lachnospiraceae bacterium
TTTCCCGGCACACGGCATCTATCTATGTAAAATCCTAGGCCAACTGAAACATTTGGAAAAAGCTATTTTATCTACTTTGAAATATAGATTCCATCGCCTTCTAGTGTTGGAATAGAGCAGGATTTTATCAAATCCTTATTGCCACCACTGTCAACACCTATCAGAACAAATACGCTATTTTTACTTCGCTATACATCCAGCAATACCCAAAATTCATCTTTATCATTACCATCTAATTTTCGTGCTAGAACAAATACAACGGTACATTATTAAAAATACCTTATTCCCTATATTAATCAATTTATCTCCAATTATCCCTGTGCAACACAATGAACCTAATATATGGCCACACCTCAACAACCCGGAACTCAAAATTCTAAGCAAACGTAAAGGGGATAAAAACGTATACTGTACCGCTGAAAGTAATTATGCAATGACCATCTTAAGAATATGCAAATCGCTCCTAAAAATTTCTCCCGAAGCCGCTGAATCATCTCCTAACCCAGAAACACAGCCCATCATGGTTTAGACGCGTTTACTGGCCCAACGCCAAGCAGATGTTTTTAGACATTCTCCACAACACGATTTGTCATCTCATTTCCTAAGAATTCACCAATTGAAACAAGCCTCTCTTCTTTACCCTCTAGTACTTCTCCTCAAAAATGAATCTTGCTTATTATTATAGGCGGTTTTTACCATTTATAACGATAGGCTCTCAGTTTATCTCTAATAAACTACACGTCAATGTCAATCGGTTCCAATGTTGCACCATAATTACCTGGATTTGGAATAGATGCTCGCTCGCCTGGATTATGGCTGGATGTCACAGTAAGACTATTAGACAACCACACAAAGCAATTCTTAAAATTCTCTTTGGTTGCTTTAAGGACAAATCCTTTGTAAACAAGAGATTTCAATACATCCATGTTGACCTCATTACCGATACCCATAGGGAAGAATGTGCAGTGCCTATCTCTCTGGGCATCTAAAAGAGCCTGGAACTCACCATTGTCATCGTCATTTGGTGCACCATCAGTCAACATGAATACCCATGGACGATTCCATGTTGTACCACAGTTTCTGTACTGTTGTTTCCGAATCTCTAGCTGATCCAATGCCATACCAACCGCCTGATGCATGGCTGTCATCCCCCCACAATTCACGGTTGGAGCCTGGTAATCGTAGGCAGGCCCAAACGGAACCAGAATACGCGCCTTGTCATCAAAGGTAATAATACAAAACTCCACTCTTCCAAGAGCCTGAGGATCCTCTTTGAGCGCTTCACCCAAAAGCACGAGTCCCTCATTCAACTCAGAAATAGCACTAGACATAGAGTCAGAAGTATCTACCAATACAACACAAGGTAGATGAGTTTCCCCACCATTTTCTACTTCCCCGTTCAAAGATCCATTCCTAGGGTATTCACGTATTCTATCAAACATATGCTTATCCTCCTGTTATAATTAAGATGAACGAGTTTTCTTTTGTGTATTAGAATACCACAAATCTCGACAAAGCTCAACCTTTTCGCAGTTTGAAGATAACAGAAATATGTCTATATTAAATAATAAAAATGCAATTATATTCCCCGTAGCTACATAACATTTTATTGACTTCATTAAAAATTACTGAAATATCCTCTGCTAATAATTTCCTTTATCCCACTAACGACCGTTTCGTAAGGAACATATGTAAATAAAAGCTTGCCAGTAATCGTTTCATAATCTTGCTGATATATTTCTTTATCCACAATCTCTGCCAGAACGTCATTGACACATACCCCTGCTTTCGCGGACGGACAAACCGGAAGAGGTTCCCGTAGATTCCGAACTTCCTGAACAAGCCCCAATAAAGATGCATCTGGCTTAGTGTATTCCATAATCTTGTAGATATCATATAAATGCCGGGAATGCCGGTCAATCTTATCTGACAAATAATAATCACAGATGGCAAATACCTTATCAATCAGAGTCCGCTCAATCGCCTGCGTTGTGATTTCAAAGGGCATGATGTCAAATTCTTCTGCCAGTTCTTCCTGTTCCGTCATTTTCAAGAAACGGTATATATAATTATCGGCCATGCGGTTTACTGTCGGAAAGGGCAATAGGGCAATATAGGTTTCAATGAGCAATTCTGGTTTTAATTCCAACAGCGGGGAATAAATACTGGGATAACCAGCCCTGTAACAGTTATAACTGCGCCGGCTACGGGTTTCTTCGAGGTTTGTAACAGAGAACCCCAGAGACTCTATGGAAGAAATAACTGCCTTTTTTAGCTGCCGCTTACGACTTTCGCCAGGAACGCCTTCTGATGCGGCATAGGAAATATCTATATCTTCCGAAAAGCGATCCAAAATCTGATAGCATTTTGTCAGAGAGGTGCCGCCTTTAAAAACCATCCCCTTTACCCTGGAGGCCAGCTCCTTGAGAGCAAGCGTAACATAATAATCCTTTTCAATAATTCCGGGAGGTATATGCAGTTCGTTAGAAGCAGCGATGATAAATTCGCTAAATGCTTCGTGGTCATGATGTAAATTCATAAATAATTC
>CAJUTD010000152.1 GCA_910589635.1 uncultured Lachnospiraceae bacterium
GTGCGTGGTGGTAGCCATAGATGCCAAGCGCAGGGCGGACGGCAGCGGATGGAACGTATATAAAAATGGAGGCAGGATTGACACCGGGCTGGATGCGGTAGAATGGGCGGTACGTGCCAGCCGTATGGGCGCCGGAGAGATTTTGCTTACCAGTATGGATTGTGACGGTACGAAATCAGGCTATGATCTGGAGCTTACCAGGACGATTGCAGATAATGTTCCTATTCCGGTCATTGCTTCGGGCGGAGCAGGCACGAAGGAACATTTCTTCGAGGCCTTGACGCAAGGCGGGGCGGAAGCGGCGTTGGCGGCATCGCTTTTCCACTATAAGGAATTAGAGATTATGGAAGTAAAGAGTTACTTAGCGCAGAGGGGTGTGTCGGTAAGGAGATAAGTTGGCGGCACGGTACGCAAGAGAAAGGAGTATTTCTTATGGGAATGCTGCAAAATGACTGGGTAGAAGCGATTGGCGGAGAGTTTAAGAAGCCGTATTATGCTAAGCTCTATCAGTTTGTAAAGGAAGAATACAGTGCCAGGGTCATCTATCCCCCGGCAGATGATATTTTTAATGCCATGCATTTGACACCGCTGGGACAGGTGAAAGTCTTGATTTTAGGGCAAGATCCCTACCACAATGAGGGGCAGGCGCATGGGTTGTGTTTTTCTGTGAGGCCAAAGGTAGAGATTCCCCCATCGCTGGAGAATATATACAAAGAGCTTCATGATGACCTGGGATGTGAAATCCCTAACAATGGTTATCTTGTAAAATGGGCCAGGCAGGGAGTTCTGATGCTTAATACCGTACTGACAGTGCGTGCACATCAGGCATTTTCCCATCAGGGCCAGGGCTGGGAGCAGTTTACCGACGCAATTATCAATGCGGTTAATGAACAGGACCGTCCGGTTGTATATATGCTGTGGGGCAAGCCGGCACAGAGTAAGATACCTATGCTCAATAACCCCAAACATTTGATACTGAAAGCTCCGCACCCGAGCCCATTATCTGCCTACCGTGGATTTTTTGGCTGTAAGCATTTTAGCCAGGCCAATGAGTTTCTTCAAGCCAACGGCATAGAGCCCATTGACTGGCAGATTGAAAATGTATAATAATAATTCAGCCGGTATATTTTCACATGATTTCCGCTGGCTAATTGTTTGTAATAAGCAGTCTGAAAATATTTCTCGTTCTTGCAAAACGGCAGGTCTAATGTTACAATGATACCCATAACATAAGAAAGGATATAAATAAGGTGCAGAAAGAAGACTTTTTTTTAAAACAAATTGACGAATTTAAGGAAAAAGCGAAATATCTTCATAATCTGATGACAACAAAGGAGAGCAAGGTAGAAGAGCTTGAAGGTGTTTTGGAGGAGAAAGAAGAGAAAGCAAAGAATCTTCAGGAGATACTAGATGGAAAACAGGAGGAAGCAGATAAGCTGACACAGAGCGTAAGAGTTCAGGTTGATTCGCTGATTTCCCGTGTGGATGCGCAGATGCGTGCAATGGATGAAGCAATTAGCAGTGAAATCAATACGCTGGAAGAGCAGATTTCCGAGCAGATTGTTGAGATAAACAGCAATTCCCGGCAGGGAATTGCAGAATTGGATAAAAAGATTCAGGATTTCTCAAAATCAGCATCGGAGCAGTTTGAAGGACAGACAAAGTCAATTCAGGCCACACTGCAAGGCTTTTCTGCGGATCTGGCAAAAATCAGCGCTGAGGTAGAGAAGCTGTCAGAAGCTTCCGGGCAAGAGGATGAAGGCGACGATAAACTTGAGGCTGTGAAAACAGAACTAAGTGAAAAGATCCACAGGGAAAATGTAAAATGTTACCGCAATATCCAGACTCTGTTAGAAGAGTTAGAGGCAAAGATAGAGCATGTGGAAGTAGGTACACAGAGTATGAAGGTGATAAAGAGTTACTTTGGTGTGCTGATTATTCTCGGTGTTGTTAATTTTGTGGGAGTCGTTGCGATAATTGCCCATATGTTTGGATTTTTCTAGGGGTGCTGTGGTGAATGAGGACTTCATTTACAGGAAGCAGGAGTGGAAACCAGGAAATATGCTTTATCCGGTTCCGGCAGTCATGGTGACTGTAGCGGATAAAAAAGGGCAGGA
>CAJUTD010000153.1 GCA_910589635.1 uncultured Lachnospiraceae bacterium
CTCTAATATTCTCTGTGGGCGGCTCCATAGGATAATTGCCCGTAAAACATCCCTTACAGATTGGCAACTCTTCTGCCATCTCGTACAAACGTTCTACATCCAAATACCCCAGGCTGTCTGCCCCTATCACCTTACAAATATCTTCCACGGTCCGATTGTAGGCAATGAGCTGCTCACGCTCAGGGATATCCGTGCCAAAATAGCAGGGCCACAAAAACGGCGGTGAAGAAATCCTCACATGAACTTCTGTTGCTCCCGCATCCCGCAGCATACGCACAATGCGGTCAGACGTCGTTCCGCGCACAATAGAATCATCAATCATAATCACACGTCTGCCACGCACGGATTCTGCCAATACGTTCAATTTCACTCTCACGCTGGACTCACGGCTGCTCTGCTTCGGTTTAATGAATGTCCGTCCTACATAACCATTTTTCACAAACGCCGTACCATAAGGGATTCCTGATTCCATGGAATACCCCAGCGCCGCTGCATTCCCTGACTCCGGCACTCCTACCACTAAATCCGCCTCCACCGGCGAATCCATGGCAAGAAACCGCCCTGCCTTAATCCGTGAAGCATAGACGCTGACACCATCTATATGACTGTCCGGCCTTGCAAAATAAATATATTCAAAAATGCATCTTGCCTCCTGCTCCCTGGGCAGGCAAAGGCTTGTGTCAGACGCAATGCCCTCTGGAGTGATCGTAACCACTTCTCCCGGAAGCACATCACGCACATATTCCGCACCGACTGTCTCCAGTGCGCAAGTCTCAGAAGTAATCATATAGGCATTATCACGCCTGCCGATGCAAAGAGGTTTGAAGCCAAATGGATCCCTTGCGCCGATGAGCTTGCGTGGACTCATAATAACCAGTGAAAATGCACCTTTGAGTTTTGCTGCCGCCCGTCTCACAGCCTCTTCTGCCGTTTTGGATACAAGCCGTTCCCTGGCTATATGGTAAGCGATGACCTCTGAATCAATGGTTGTCTGGAATATCGCGCCGGTGTATTCTAATTCCTTGCGCAGTTCAGGAGCATTGATAAGATTGCCGTTATGTGCAAGCGCTAGCGTTCCTTTCACATAGCTGAGTACCAAAGGCTGCGCGTTTTCCCGTGTAGAAGCGCCCGCTGTAGAGTAACGGACATGTCCAACGCCAATATCTCCTCTCATTTCCTCTAAACTTTTCTCGTCAAACACTTCATTTACAAGTCCCATCCCCTTATAAGAAGAGACCTTTCCTTTGGGACCGCTTGTCTCACTCACTGCAATGCCGCAACTCTCCTGCCCGCGATGCTGCAACGCAAAAAGGCCATAATAAATCGTGGATGCCACATCATTTCCGTCAAAGTCATACATCCCAAATACACCGCATTCTTCGTGCAGTTTGTCAAGGGCTGCATTCTCTCTCTTACTGTCACTCATATCATTCTCCGGTCTGTCTTATGAAAACTTCTCGCCAGTCAACAGTTCATATGCCTCTTTATACTTATCTACCGTCTTAACTACCACTTCGTCCGGCAGAAGGTAATCACTGTCTGGATTTGCTTTCAACCAATCCCGCACAAACTGTTTGTCAAAGGATGGCTGCGATTTGCCGGGCGCATACCCTTCAAGCGGCCAAAACCTGGAGCTGTCCGGAGTGAGCATCTCGTCGCCCAGGACTACATTCCCATGCTCGTCCAGTCCGAACTCAAATTTAGTGTCAGCAATGATAATCCCTTTGCTTCTAGCATATTCTGCACATTTCTTATATAAATTAAGGGTACAATCTTTGATTGTCTGAGCATACTGCTCTCCCTTCCCCGGATGAAGCTTCTCTAAAATCTCTACCGTGTCCGCAAAGGTGATATGCTCATCATGAAGACCTAACTCAGCCTTCGTCGTTGGGGTATAAATCGGTTCCGGCAACTGCTCTGATTCTTTGAGCCCTTCCGGCAATTGAATGCCACAGACAGTCCCATCCTTCTGATAGCTCTCCCAACCGCTGC